>NZ_JBHUAD010000264.1:0-5129 GCF_042789955.1 Oerskovia sp. NPDC056781 | reverse complement strand
CGAGGGCAGCGTCGCGTACGCGTAGGCGTTGAGGCACACGTAGCTGCGCGTCAGCCCGAGCTTGGTGAGGAAGCCCTGGACGCGCTGGCCCGCGTTGCCCACGAGCGAGCGGCCCGCGATGCGTTCGGTGGGGCCGGGGTCCGACGCGATGACGAGCAGACGTGCGGACCGGTCGAGGCGTCCCCGGTAGAAGACGGGACCCCAGTCGTGCCAGAACAGCGCGGCGTGCTCGCCGTAGCCCGGGAGCCGCTCGAAGATCTCGGCGATCTCGGGCGGCGGTCCGGGGTCGTGGTCGGTGCTCATGTCGTCCCTCCCTCTCGTCGTGCGGCGCGCCTCTGTCGTCGTCCGTCGCGCGGGGTCCGGTCGTCAGCCGGCGCGGAGCAGCCCCAGGCAGAACGCCTGGAGGTCGACGTTGCCCCGCAGCAGGTCGTCACGGGTCATGTCGTACGGGACGCCCGCGATCCCGAGGTCCTCGACGGGGATGCCGTCGCCCCGACCCGAGCGGATGGTCCGCCGCACCGCGACGGTCAGCGACGTCCCGGCGGGCATGGGCGGCAGCGCCCGCTCGGTGCCCGCGAGCGCGTCACGCACCTGGGACAGCGTCCAGACGTTGGCCCCACCGCCCCCGGTGGCCTGCCCGACGGCGACGAGCGGACCCACGTCGTTGTCGACCCACCCGGCCGCGAACAGGTCGCCCGACGAGTACGTGTTCGGGTCGACGACCGCGACCGCGGGTCCCGGGTAGACCCGCCCGCGGTCGTTGCACCAGGCGGGGTCGGTCAGCGGCAGGGGCTGCGCGTACTGCTCGCCGGTCGACACGGCGTCCTGGAGCGAGCCGTTCCACGCCTCGAGCTCGAGCCGGTTGAACGGGCTGGCAGCCATGAGCCGGGTGAGAGGCGTGGCGACGAGGCTGAAGCGTGCGGGCACGACGGGGTGGTCCGTGAAGAGCTGCAGCGCGCGCTCGGCGGCCCAGACGAGCCCGCCCGGGTTGCCGCGCAGGTCCACGACGACACCGCCCGTGGGCAGGAGCCCCAGGAGCCGGGTCATCTCGTCGAGGTAGGCGGCGTCGTCGCCCACGTCGAACGACCACAGCCGCAGCAGGCCGTGGTCGGCGTCGAGCGCTCGCGCGGCGAGGACGTCCTGGAGCGGCGTGGGAATCCAGTCCGTGCTCACCTCGCCCGCGCTCCCGGTCGGGAGACGGCCCGACGGCGCCGCTCCCCCTGCGCGGGCGACGCTCGCTCGCGTCGTGCTCGCCCGGGGAAGGGGCGGCGGTGGTGGCGCGGCAGGCTCGGCCTCGTCCTCGGTGGCCCACAGCTCAGGGACGAACGTGAGCTTCTTGGCCCGGCGCACGGCGTCCGCGGCGGGGTCGACCGCGACCTTGAGCGCGGCGCGCGTGGCCCGGCTGACGGCCGTCTCGGCCCGACCGGGCGCGACGACCGTCCAGTCGAAGCGTGTCTCCCGGGTGGCCCCGCGGGGCGTCCGGTACTCGACGACGACCCAGTGCTCGTCGGGCGGCGGCCCGTAGTCGAGGGCGCGGAACGTCAGGGACTCGAGCGCCCGCGAGCGCCGCGCGTCGGGCCGCCCGCCGGTCTCGCGGTCGGCGTGGACCTCGACCGCGCGGACGATCGGCACGCCGTTCCACGCAAGGACCTCGACGCCCGGGGCGAACGACCTGTCGGTCGCGGCGCCGGGGCCGACCTTGGTCACGAGGAAGTGCGGCTCGGGGTCGGGCCCGTAGGCCTCGATCAGGAACGGCAGCGTCGCGACCTGCCCGCGTGCGGCGACGGGCCCGACGTAGCGGGTGTGCGCGTCGCGCAGCCCGGTGAGGATGCCCGTGAGCGCGAGGTGGAACTCGGCGTCGGTCAGGTCGACGGCGCGGCGCCGCAGCAGGGTGAGCCCCTGCACGGGGTCGCTCGCGTAGGCCGCGCGCTTGGCGGGCAGGTGGGAGTAGAGCCCGCCCAGGACCGTGACGAACGTGTCGACGACCTGGAGCCGTTCGCCGCCGTCGAGGTGCGCGGCCGGCGGGACGTCGGCGAGGGTCGTGGCCGTGACGGCCTCGGCGAGCAGGCGTCGGACGCGGGCGTCGCGCGGGTCGGTGGTCGTCACGTTCCCTCCCGGCGGTAGAGCGGTAGAGCGGTAGAGCGGTAGAGCGGTAGAGCGGTAGAGCAGTGGTGCGGCGGTCGGCGAGATCGCTGCGGCACGACCTCAGTAGTAGGCGCGCAGGCCGTCGAGCACGCCCGCGTGGAAGCCGCGCCCGACGACCTGGGCGAGCCAGGCGTCGTCGGGCGTCAGGGACTCGAGCGGCGGGACGGTGATCGTCCCGAGGTCGCGCGGGAGCCCGCCGACCGGGCCGACGCCCGTGGGCATGTCGAGCGCGAGGCGCAGGGGCGCGCCCTCGTCGGTCATGCTCCCGGCCCACGCCGCGGCGCGCGCCTGGGCTGCGGTGATCTCGGTCTGCGGGTCGGCACGGACGGCCTCGAGCCGGTCGACGACGTCGTCCCACTCCCAGGGCGTCGTGCCGTCGTCGGGGTGCGTGAGGCTCAGGCGCATGTCGCGCGAGCCGACGGAGAGGGCCGTGAGGTCGGGCGCGCCCGCCGCGGCCGTGAGCGCGGGAGTCCCGTAGCGCGCGACGCCGTCGATCACGACGAGGTCCACGTCCTCCTCGGTCGCGGCGACGACGGTGGCGAACGGGTCGGCGCCGCGCTCGGCGCGCAGCACGAGGACGTCCGCGAGCGCCCCGGGCTGCAGCCGCCCGGTCTGCCGACCCCAGCCGCGTGCGAGGACGTCGCCGGGCACGCAGGTCACCATGCGCACGAGGTCCTCGTCGCTGAGGTCCCACCCGGCGTGGTCGGCGGCGAGGCGCGCGGCCTTGAGCTCGCCCAGGACGTTCTTCGAGCCCGACGGCGCCCAGTCGGCCCCGAGGCACACGGCGAGTCCCGCGTCCCTCGCCGCGGGGACGTCGGTGGTGACGCCGTAGAGCCACAGGTTGGAGAAGGGCGACCAGACGACGGCGCCGGGGTCGGCCCACCGTGCGAAGCCGGCCGCGTCGACCGCGGTCGCGTGGACCGCGACGAACCGGGGCTGGAGGCAGCCGGCCGACTCGGCGTCGGTGTACTCGCGGGCGACGAGGCTGCCGGGCTGTCCCTCGGCGCAGTGGTAGACGAACAGCGATCCGGCGCGCATGCGGTTGGCGCGGTCGGCGAGGTCGGCGGGCTTGGCGGTGAGGACCGACGCGAGGACCTTGTTGCGGTCCCCCGTCCCGAAGCTCTCGTCGTCGATCTCGCGCACGAGCCACCCGTCGCGCGGGCGGTTCATGGGCGGGGAGCCCTGGACCGAGGTCGTGCCGCCCACGACCGCCTTGGTCTCGACGTACGCGAGCAGCTCGTGCGGGCTCGCGGTGATGAACGCGTACGCGGGCCACGTGGTGCTCGCGGCGTAGGTCCTGGCACGGGGCCACGAGTCGTGGTGCGCGAACGGGACGGCCTGCGACGGCTCGGTCCACAGAGGCAGCGTGTCGTAGGCCAGGTGGTTGTGGAGGTCGATCAGTCCGGGCAGCACGAGGGAGCTGCCGACGTCGACCACCGGACAGCCGTCGAAGCGTGCGGGACCGGGCCGGGTGCTGCGAGTGACGGCGGCGACGCGGCCGTCGTCGTCGATCCACACGCGGCCCGTGAAGACAGCAGACTCGGTGGGCGCGACCGACCGGTCGTCCGACAGTGCCATGACGCGTCCACGGATCGCCCACATGAGATCCCCCCGGTCCGAGCGACGGGCGTACCTGTTCTCGACGCTAGACCCGCGGCGCCAGGTCGGCGAGGGAGCAGGAGGGTGATTTCCCGCAGGGGCCACCAGCCGGGGCGGGAGAAAGGGCGTGCTCCGCCTCATCGATCTGTACTAGTGTCCAACTTGAACACGCGTACAAATTCGACGGAACCCGGAGGAGCCGCACGTGCGACCACTGACCCGGCAAGAGACCCGACACGCCTTCAGGAACACCACCACGCAGGAGACGAAGGTCCTGCGGCTTCCCGCCACGTTCGACACGCTCGACTGGTCCCGCCTCGACTACCTCGGCTGGCGCGACCCCCGGTCACCGCTGCGCGCGTACCTCGTCGCCCTCGTCGACGACGTGCCCCACGGCGTCATGCTCCGCCAGTCGGCGACCCGCAACGAGCTCGCGAGCCGCGCCGTGATGTGCGTGCTGTGCCGCTTCACCCGGCGTTTCAACGAGGTCGCCCTGTTCTCGGCCGCCCGCGCAGGGGCGGACAAGCGCGCCCGCCTCGACACTCTCGGCATCTACGTGTGCGTCGACCTCGACTGCCACACGAACGTCCACAGCACCCCGCTCCCGGGCCCCCTCGACCCGCCGGCCGCGGACATCGTCGCGTCCCGTCGCGACGGGCTGCGCACCCGGGCCAGCGCGTTCGTGCGCTCCGTCGTGATGCAATAGGCCGCTGCCGACACCGAGGAGACCACCATGGGGAGCTATCTCGCACGAGACGCGCGCCGCAGGACCATCCTGGACTCGGCCGTGGTCGTCCTGGGACGCGACGGCATCGCCGCCGTGACGGCCCGCTCGGTCGCGGCGGAGCTCGGCGGCTCCCAGGGGCAGATCCACCACCACTTCGGGTCGACGACGCAGCTCGTCGCCGAGGCCTGGCTCCTGTACACCCGGACCGAGGTCGAGCAGTTCGAGGCCGAGACGGCGAGCCTCGACCCGCAGGAAGCGGTCGGCCACTTCTTCGAGGGCCTGCGCGGCGGGCAGGACGGCGGTGCCCTCGCCCTCTGGGCCGAGGCGGGATCGTACGCGCGGTTCACCCAGGAGTTCGCCCCCGCGTACCTGGCGTCGCTCCGGCAGGTCTGCACGGTCCTCGAACGGCTCCTCGACCGGGAACGTCCCGACGACGGCAACCGGGACGCCGCCCTGCGCCTGCTCATGGTCGGGATCGGTCTGGCCGGGCTGACCGCGATCGCACCGGCCGACGAGACCGGCGTCGCCCCCGGGCAGGTCGTCGGCTCCGCGATCGCGCAGGAGCTCTCCCGCCTCCGCACACCGCCCCGCGCTTAGGGGTGGGCGTCGCCTCGCTGCCGAGCATGCGGTGGGCGTCGCCTTTCGGCCGAGTCAGGAC
>NZ_JBHUAD010000263.1:0-5139 GCF_042789955.1 Oerskovia sp. NPDC056781 | reverse complement strand
CTGCCGGACGACGCCGATCTGACCGCCGCCGCGCTGCTGGAGCCGGCCGCCGTGGTGGCCGCCGCCGTACTGGTCGCCGCCCCCCGCCCGGGAGAGCGGGTGGCCGTGCTGGGCGCCGTCGGCGTCTCCCGGCACGTGTCGTCCTCGACGAGGAGGGGAGGGCCGGTCAGGGCTCGTCGGTCGTCGCGACCGTGACGCGGACCTGACCCGGGCCGGGGCGCGGCGAACCGTCGGTGGCCTCGGCCGCGGCCCACTCGGGCGACTCGCGGGACCACGTCCGGTCTCCGACGTCGACCTGCACGACGTCCGTCGCGTCGGCGCTGGCCACGGCCCACTGGGCGACGGCCCAGCCGGCCCGGTCCGCCTCCGGAGGGTTCCCCGCGAGCGGCAGGGCGTCGACCGTCACGGCCGCTCCGTCGGCGCTGAGAGGCAGGTCGCCGAGATCACGCTGCACACGGGCCTCCAGGCCGGAGACGGACTCCTCGGTGCTCACGAGCGTCGCGGGGTCGACCGGGGCCAGGTCGCACGTCAGCGTGCCCTGGGAGTTGCCGGTGAGGGCGGAGGCCCAGGCACGGGAACGGGACTCGTGCTGCGCGTATGCGTCGGGGAACCCCGATCGCTGCACGGCCTGGGCGGCCACGGTCACGGGCAGGTCGGTGTAGCCGTCGACCTTGTCGAGGCCGTCGTAGAAGGCCGTCGTCGAGTAGACGGGATCCATGATCTGCCCGATCGTGCCCCAGCCCTGGGAGGGGCGCTGCTGGAACAGGCCGATCGAGTCGCGGTCGCCGTAGTCGATGTTGAGCAGGCGCGACTCCTGCAGGGCGGTCGCGAGGCCGATCGTGGCAGCGCGGGCAGGCATCCCGCGCCGCACGGTCGTCACGGCGATGAGCGCGGCGTTGTCGGACTGTGCCGGGGACAGGTGCCAGGCCTGCCCGTCTGCCGTGGCGGCGCAGCGCTCGGCCACCGGGCTGTGGTCGTCGAGCCGGTTGAGGGCCAGGACGACTCCCGTCGTCGCGACCGCGAGCACGGCGACGACCGTGACGGCGAGGCGCAGCGGACGTCGTCGCCGTCGGTCGCGGGGCATGCGCGGTGCGGACCCTGGGCCCTCCGGTCCGAAGATGGGCGCGGTGCCCTGCGGACCGGAGGAACCCCTGGTGGCGGACACGTCAGTTGGCGTGCAGCGCGGCGTTGAGCTCGATCCCGACGCCCGTGCGCGAGACCGCCTCGACGCCGCCCGTGAGCGAGTTGCGACGGAAGAGCAGGTTGGCCTGTCCCGAGAGCTCGCGCGCCTTGACGACGACCGGGGCGCCGTCGGGGCCGCTGCGGCCGACGAGCGTCACCTTGGTCCCGGCGGTCACGTAGAGGCCGGACTCGACGACGCAGTCGTCCCCGAGCGGGATGCCGAGCCCGGCGTTGGCGCCGAGCAGCGAGCGCTGGCCGATCGAGATGACCTCGCGGCCGCCGCCGGACAGGGTGCCCATGATGGACGCGCCGCCGCCGATGTCGGACCCGTCGCCCACGACGACTCCGGCCGAGATGCGGCCCTCGACCATCGAGGTGCCGAGCGTCCCGGCGTTGAAGTTGACGAAGCCCTCGTGCATGACGGTCGTGCCCGCGGCGAGGTGAGCACCGAGGCGGACCCGGTCGGCGTCGGCGATGCGGACGCCCGAGGGGACGACGTAGTCGACCATGCGGGGGAACTTGTCGACGCCGAGGACCTGGACCGGCTGGCCCGTCGCGGCGCGCAGACGCAGACGGGTCTCCTCGAAGCCCTCGACCGCGCACGGTCCGTGGTTGGTCCACACGACGTTGGCGAGCGCCCCGAAGACGCCGTCCAGGTTGAGACCGTGCGGCGTGACGAGGCGGTGCGAGAGCAGGTGGAGGCGCAGGTAGGCGTCGGCCGCCCCCACGGGGGCCGCGTCGAGGTCGATCTCTGTGCGCACGACCACGACGTCCACACGGCGCGCGTCGTCGCGCTCCGTGAGGGCGTCGAGCGAGGCGGGGGAGGTCTCGTCCGCCGGGGCCGGCCCGAGGGCGGGGGACGGGTACCAGACGTCGAGGACGGTGCCCTCGTCGGTCACGGTGGCGAGGCCGAAGGCCCAGGCGGTGCGGGGGCCGGGTGCGGCGCCGGTGGGAGTCGCTGAAGTCATGCCTTCACCCTATCCGCCACTCCCGGCCGACCGGTGAACCGTCCGGGTAGGGTCTGCGTGTGACCAGCGACGAGACTCCCGACCAGACCTCCGACCAGACCACGCCGACCGTGCCGCCGCCGGCGGTCCGGCTCGACCTCGACGGCGACCTCACGGCGCTCTTCCGCGCGGTGTGCGACGTGCCGTCCGTGAGCGGGGACGAGAAGGCCCTGGCAGACGCGATCGAGGCCGCGCTGCGACCGCTCGCGCACCTGGACGTCGTGCGCGACGGCAACGCGATCGTCGCCCGCACGCAGCTCGGGCGCTCGCGCCGCGTCGTGATCGCCGGGCACATCGACACCGTGCCGCTGACCGACCCCCCGAACCTGCCCACCCGCGTGGTCGGCGAGGGCGCCCAGGCCGAGGTCTGGGGGCGCGGGACGGTCGACATGAAGGGGGGTGTCGCGATCCAGCTCGCGCTCGCGGCGTCCCTCACGGAACCCAACCAGGACGTCACCTGGGTCTTCTACGACCTCGAGGAGGTCGCGTCCGACCTCAACGGCCTGGGTCGCCTCGCCCGCAACCGCCCCGAGCTCCTCCAGGGCGACTTCGCGATCCTCGGCGAGCCCACCGCCGCAGGCATCGAGGGCGGCTGCAACGGGACGCTGCGGGTCGAGGTCCGCGTGCCCGGGGTCACGGCGCACTCGGCACGTGCGTGGATGGGCTCCAACGCGATCCACTCGGCGTCGGTCGTGCTCGACCGTCTCGCGGCCTACGAGCCCGCGTCGATCGAGGTCGAGGGCCTCGTCTACCGCGAGGGCATGAACGCCGTCGGTATCCGCGGCGGCATCGCGGGGAACGTCATCCCGGACGAGTGCGTGGTCACGGTCAACTACCGCTTCGCGCCCTCGCGGTCGCTGCCCGACGCCGAGGCGCACGTCCGCGACCTGTTCTCCGGTTTCGAGGTGGTCGTCACCGACGCCGCTCCTGGTGCGCGGCCGGGGCTCGACGACCCGCTCGCGGCCGACTTCGCCGCCACGGTGCTCGAGCTCACGGGCGGGGCGCCCGCGCCCAAGTACGGCTGGACGGACGTCGCCCGCTTCGCCGAGACAGGGATCCCGGCCGTGAACTTCGGCCCGGGCGACCCCGTGCTCGCTCACAAGGACGACGAGCGCTGCCCGGTCGGCCACCTCGCGCTGTGCCACGACGCGCTGCGCGAGTGGCTCACCCGCTGATCGTCCCGGCCACGGGTCCCGGGACGGCTTAGGCTCGAGAGCATGAGCGACGACGGAGTTCCCCAGGCAGGCACCGGGTACCGCAAGGGTCCGGTGCTGCTGCGGGGCGAGCAGATTCCCCAGCAGACCACCGACCAGCGGCTGCTCGACACCGCGGGCAGCGCGGACTGGGTGCACAGCGACCCGTGGCGGGTCATGAGGATCCAGAGCGAGTTCGTCGAGGGCTTCGGCGCCCTCGCCGAGGTCGGCCCGGCGGTGTCGGTCTTCGGATCGGCGCGCACGCGTCCCGACCACCCGGACTACGCGCTGGCCGAGCAGGTCGGCCGGCTCCTCGCCGAGCGCGACCTCGCGGTCATCACGGGCGGCGGGCCCGGGATCATGGAGGCCGCGAACAAGGGCGCCAACGAGGCGGGAGGCCTGTCGATCGGCCTCGGCATCGAGCTGCCGTTCGAGCAGGGCATGAACAAGTACGTCAACCTCGGCGTGAACTTCCGGTACTTCTTCGCCCGCAAGACGATGTTCGTGAAGTACGCGCAGGGCTTCGTCGTCCTGCCGGGCGGGTTCGGCACGTTCGACGAGCTCTTCGAGGCACTGACCCTGGTCCAGACGCACAAGGTCACCGAGTTCCCCATCGCGCTCGTGGACACCGAGTACTGGCAGGGTCTGCTCGACTGGGCGCGCACGACCGTCGCCGGGCGCGGCATGATCAGCGCGCACGACCTCGACCTGCTGTACCTGTGCGACGACCCGGCAGAGGCCGTCGAGTACGTGTGCGAACGTGGCGCGGAGCTCCGTGCGGAAGAGCTCGAGGCCGTGGCCGACACGGCGACCGCCCAGCAGCGGGCGTCCGGCGACCGGTGACCGAGGCTGTGCCCCCGGTGCAGGGTGACCGGACGTCAGGACTGCGCACGTCGTCGGAGGCTTCCTCACCGGTCCCCCCGCAGTGCGCACCGCTCGTCCTGCGAGGGCGTGAGGTCGGCGTCGACGAGTCGGCCCCCGGGCGCCCCCAGCGCCCCGTGGTCATGGCGATCGTCAACCGCACGACCGACTCGTTCTACGCCCCGGCACGCCAGCTCGACGACGGCGCGGCGCTCGAGGCCGTCGCACGGGCGTGGTCCGAGGGGGCTGCCATCGTCGACGTCGGGGGAGTGCGCGCCGGCACCGGCCCCGAGGTCACCGCGGCCGAGGAGATCCGACGCGTCGTGCCCTTCGTGGGGCGGGTGCGTGCGGAGTTCCCCGACCTGCTCGTGAGCGTCGACACCTGGCGGGCCGAGGTCGCCCGTGAGGCGGCCCTGGCCGGCGCAGACCTGATCAACGACACCTGGGCCGGGCACGACCCGGCCCTGGTCGAGGTCGCGGGCGAGCTCGGCGTGGGCGTCGTGTGCTCGCACACGGGCGGGGCCGTGCCGCGCACCGACCCGTTCCGCGTCGCGTACCCGACGGCGGACGAGGCCAGCCGGCCGCACGACACCCGTGACGCCGTCGTGCAGGACGTCGTGGCGACCCTGACGGCCGCCGCGGCGCGTGCGGTCGCGTGCGGCGTGCCGCCCGCGTCCGTCCTCGTCGACCCGACGCACGACTTCGGCAAGAACACCTGGCACTCGCTCCACCTGGTGCGCAGGACGCAGGCGCTCGCGGGTCTCGGCCACCCGCTGCTCATGGCGCTCTCGCGCAAGGACTTCGTCGGCGAGACGCTCGACCTGCCCGCCGACGAGCGGCTCGAGGGGACGCTCGCGGCGACCGCGGTCGCCGCATGGCTCGGCGCCCGCGTGTTC
>NZ_JBHUAD010000262.1:0-5148 GCF_042789955.1 Oerskovia sp. NPDC056781 | reverse complement strand
CCCCTGATCCGCGCGGATCAGGGGCGTGAACTCACTTCTCGGCGGACGACACGATCCGCGCGAGCGCGTCGAGTGCAGCGAACGGGTCGTCCTGGCGCTCGGGGTCCGGGCTCGTCGGCACGACGACGACGCTGGTGACCCCGTTCGCCTCGAGCGCGGCGAGCCGGGCGCGGACGACGTCGGGCGGCCCGACGATCGCGAGCTGGTCGACCCACTCGTCGGGCAGGGCGCTGGAGAACTCCTGCGGCGTCGGCGTCGAGTCGCGCAGCGCGCGGAACTCGGCCGCGAACGGCAGCGGGTCGATCTGCGCGGTCCAGTCCGCGGCGCCGAAGGTGGCCAGTGCGGGCCGGACGATCTCGCGGGCCGTCGCGACGTCGTCGTGCACCACGGCGAGGGCGAACGCGACGAGCGTGTGCTCGGGCGGGGCGCTCGGACCGGCCGCGGCGCGGCCGCGCTCGACGGCTGCGCGGACCACGCCCAGGTACTCGGGGGTCACGGGCATGTCGAGGATGGTGCCGTCGGCGACGCGGCCCGAGACCTCCAGGGACCTGGGCCCGCGCACCCCGTCGAGGACGGGCGGCGCGACGGCGGGAGGGCTGTACAACGCAACGTCATCGAGTTGTACGTAGCGTCCGTCGGTGCTGAGGCGCTCGCCGTGCAGCAACGAGCGGACGGCGCTCGTGGTCTCCTCCAGCAGTGTCAGGGGGCTCGCCGGCCACACCCCGATCTGCCGCATCCACGCGGGCATCCCGTGCCCGATCCCCAGCGCCAGCCGCCCCGGGTGGAGCTCGGCGAGCGTCCCGGCCTCGAGAGCCGTCATGGCGGGGCTCCGCACCGCTGCCGGCAGGATCCCGATGCCCACGCGGATCGACTCCGTGCGCGCGAGGATCGTCGCGGCCTGCGCGATCCCGCCCCGGAAGAAGCAGTCCTCGACGACCCAGACCTCGTCGAGGCCGATCTCCTCGGCGCGCGACACGAACGGCAGCAGATCGGTGATGGGCAGGTCGCGCGGCACGATCACGCCGAGACGAGGACGGGGCACGGTGGTTCTCCTTCGGACGGGGCGACTCGCTCCACCCTAGGCGTGCCCCCGGCGCTCGTCTCGAAATGTCCTGGCTCGGCTCGCCCGCGCGGCCTACCGTCGAAGGCATGAGCCTCACGACGGGATCCTTCGCCGCGTTCGACGACCACCTCCGGCAGGCTGCCGCAGGGGACGAGTTCTCGGGGGTCGTGCTCGTCTCGCGGGACGGTGAGACGCTGTTCGAACGCGCCTACGGCCTGGCCTCGCGGCGCTGGGGCGTGCCCGTCGAGGTCTCGACGCGCTTCGACGTCGCGTCCGTGACCAAGCTCTTCACCTCGGTCGCGGTCCTCCAGCAGGTCGCGGCCGGGACCCTCGACCTGGACACCTCGATCCACGACTACGTCGACCTCGACGGGACGCAGATCCCTCGGCAGGCGACGCTGCGCCACCTGCTGTCGCACACCTCGGGCATCGCGGACGACGCCGACGAGGAGGCCGGCGAGTCCTACGAGGCCTTGTGGGTCGACAAGCCGAACTACTCGGTCACGCAGACCGCGGACTTCCTGCCCCAGTTCGTCCACAAGACCCCGACGTTCGGTGTGGGCGAGGGCTGCCGGTACTGCAACGTGGGATACGTCCTGGCCGGCCTGGCGCTGGAGCGTGCCACGGGCCTCACCTACCGCGACTACGTCCGTGAGCACGTGTTCGCGCGCGCGGGCATGGCGTCGTCGGGCTTCTTCGACATGCGTGAGGCGGTCCCGGACGTCGCGGAGGGCTGGGAGCCCGTCCGCGCGACCGCGCCCGACGGCGAGGCCCCCGACGGCGCAGCTCCCGTCGACGACGGCGACGCTCCGGTCGTGGGGTGGCGGCAGAACATCTACAGCTACCCGCCCATCGGCTCGCCCGACGGCGGCGCGCACGTCACGGCGGCCGACCTGGTCCGCTTCCTCGACGCGGTCCGGGCGGGCGAGCTGCTGCCACCGGACCTCACGGACGCGTTCCTGAGCCCGCAGGCGCTGCACCACGAGGTGCCCGACGCGGCGCCCGGGAAGGCCGCGGCCGTGCACTTCGCGTTCGGGCTCGAGATCGAGACGACCGCGGACGGCCAGGTCCGGTCGTTGTCCAAGGACGGGATCAACACGGGGGCGAGCGCGATCGTGAAGCACTACCCCGGGCAGGGCGGCGAGCCCGGCGTGACGATCGCCGTCGTGTCCAACAGCGAGGACGGTGCCTGGGACCCGATCAGGCGGCTCGACGACCTGGTCACCGGGGCGTAGCCGGCAGGGCCTGGGCAGCCTCGACCGCCGCGTCGACGCTCGGCAGCAGGCGTCCGTCCGTCGCGAGCGCCGCGAACCACGGCGAGGCCGCGGCCCTGGCCGCGGTCTCGGCCGGGACGCGCGCGAGCAGGAGCGTACAGCCGATCCCGGCGAGCTGTCGGTCGAGGTCCGCGAGCCCGTCGAGCACGGTCGAGGTGACGCCGCGCTGGGCCCCGGACTCCAGGACCACGGCGTGCGGTGCGGGGGTGCTCGCCCTGGCCAGGGCAAGGATGCGTTCGACCGTGGGCCGGGTGTTCGCGGTGTAGAGGCCGGCGTCGAGGTGCAGGACCAGGACCCCGGGTGCGACGCCCGACTCCAGGGCTGCCTCGCGCGCGACCTCGCGCGTCACGTCGGCGCCCTCCTCGGAGTCGTCGCCCTCGGCCGTGCCGCGGTCGACGGGCGCCCAGCCGCCCCGCTGGGCGCGCACGAGCGGGACGACGCGGGGCCGGTCGAGCTCGCGCAGCACGAGGACGAGCGTGAGCCCCACCCCCACGCCGACCGCGGGCAGGAGACCGGCCACGAGGCCGATCCCGGTCGTCACGAGCGCGACCGCGAACTCGACGCGGCTGATCCGCCAGAGCACGACGAAGTCGCCGACCTTGATGAGGCTCACGGTCGCGACGACGACCATGGCGCCCAGCGTGGCCTGCGGCAGGTCGTCGAGCACCGGGGCGAGGAAGAGCGCGACGAGGATCGCGAGGGCCGCGGTCACGAGCCCGGCGACCTGCGTCCGCGCCCCGGCGCGGAGGCTGACCGCGGTCTGGGAGAAGCCGCCCGCGGGCGGCATGGCGCGGAAGAACGCTCCGACGACGGCCGCGACCCCGTTCGCCAGGAGCTCCTGGTCCGGGCCGATCTGGGGCTCGTCGGGTCGGCGGACCCCACGACCCACGGCGACCGTCTCGAGGAATGCCATGATCGCGATCGCGCTCGCCCCGGCGAGCATCGAGCCGACCAGGGACAGGTCCGGCAGCACGGGCAGCGGCAGCCCGGGCGGGACGGGTTCGATGACCTCGACGCCCCGGTCGGCGAGGCCTGCGAACGCCACGAGCAGGATGCCCACGGCCACGACGACGAGCGGAGCGGGCACCCGGGGGGCGACGCGGCCGAGCAGCAGCAGGACCGCGATGCTCCCGGCCGAGAGCGCGACCGTCGCCGGGACCGCCTGGTCCAGGCTGCCGAGCGCGGAGCCGAGCACGTGGAAGAAGCCTGTCGCGTCGGGGTCGGCGGGCACCCCGAGCAGGTGGGGGAGCTGGGCTGCGGCGACCGTCGCGCCGACTCCCGCCTTGATCCCCACGAGCGTGGCCTGCGAGATGTTCTCGACGAGCGATCCCAGCCGCAGCACACGGGTGAGCAGCAGCAGCGCACCGACGAGCAGGGTGAGCGTCGACACGGCCCGCGCGGGGTCCTCGGCGTCGGCCGCGACCCCGGCCGCGAGCAGCGTCGAGGCCGACAGCGTCGCGATGGTCGACGTCGTGCTCATGCTCAGCGTGCGCGAGCCGCCGAGCAGCGCGTACACGACGAGCGGCACCATGCACGTGTACAGGCCGAAGCCCACGGGCAGGTTCGCGATCGTCGCGTACGCCATGGCCTGCGGCACGACGACGGCGCCTGCCGACAGCCCGCCCACGACGTCGGCGCGGAGCCAGCTCGCGCGATACCCGCGCAGGGTCGGGAAGAGGTCGACGCGGGGCATCGGGCGCGTGGGGCGGCGCCGTGGACCTGTCGGCATGGACGTCACGGAGCCTGCGTCCCGTCCCGAGGACCGGTTCCCGCCGCACCACCCGCTGCACTACCCGCCGCACCCCCCGTCGAGCGACTCGGGGGGTCGCCCGGCGGGACGGGGAAGACCTGCGCCCAGTCGTCCCGGACGCTCACCACGGTCCACCCCTTCTCGGCCGCGGTCGCCAGCGCCTGGTCGGCACCTGCGTCGTACGGCGGGTCCCCGCGGTCGGGGTCGTCGTGGTGGATCAGCAGCGCCAGGCCCCGGGGGTGCGCGGCCGCGTACCCGAGCATCGGCACGTCCCCGTTGGAGTTGCCCACCGCGAGCACGGGCCGTCGGCCGGTCCGGCTCCAGATGCGCACGGGCTTCTCGGGGCCGTCGTCCAGGAAGGAGAAGGCCGACCCGTAGACGACGTCGGCCTTCTCCTCGTCGAAGGTGAGCCCCAGGCTCGACCCCACGACCTGCTCGGGGGCCACCCCGTAGTAGTCCTCGGTGAACGGCCGCATGAAGTCGCGGTCGCCGCCCGAGGTGATGTACGTCGTGAAGCCGTGCGCCCGCAGGAGGTCGAGCAGCTCGCGCATCGGCTGGTAGGTCGCGTACCGGTACGGGAGGCCGAGCGCCGGGTGGACGGCCGTGTCGAGGAAGGCGCGGACCTCGTCGGCGTACTGGCCCACGGACCGGCCCTCCTGCACCGCGACGACGGCCTCGATCAGGGGACGGAGGTCGGAGTCGTCGCCCGCGTAGTGCTTGTCGATCGCGGCGCCGAGCCAGGCGAGGTCCCCGGTCGAGGCCGCCCGGTACGGCTCGGTCTGCGCGAGGGCCGGGTCGGTCGCGGCAGCCCGCGCCCACTGCTCGACCAGGAAGTGGAGCTGGACCGGCATGGGCTTCTCGGCCCACAGGGTGCCGTCGTTGTCGAAGACCGCGACGCGCTCCTCGACCGGGAGTGCTCCCGGTCCGGTCGTGATCGCGGCCACGAGGTCGAGGATCGCCGTGCGGGTCGGGGTGTCGCGCCAGGACGGAAGGTCGGTCATCGGAGGTCCTCTCACCGGTTCGGGTACGGGACGCCCGGGGTGGTCGGCACGAGGCCGACC
>NZ_JBHUAD010000261.1:0-5149 GCF_042789955.1 Oerskovia sp. NPDC056781 | reverse complement strand
GGCGGAGAGCGCCCGACCGGCCTCGGGTCGGCCGGACGGCACCCGGGGAGGGCCGTCAGATGGTCGACCAGCCGCCGTCCGACATGAGGAGCACGCCGTTCACGTTCGCCGAGTCCTCCGAGAGCAGCCACGTGATCGAGGCGGCGAGCTGCTCGGCGGTCGCGGGGGCGGGCACGGTCGCCTGCATGATCGGCCCGAGTCGCCTGGCCCCGAGCTCGGAGCGGAACGACGCCTCGATGTTGGTCGCGACGGCGCCCGGTGCCACGGCGTTGACGCGCACTCCCGCGGGGCCGTAGAAGAGCGCGGTGCTCTTGGTCAGGCCCACGACCGCGTGCTTCGAGGTGGCGTACGGGGTGCCCGAGGCGCCGGCGCGCACGCTGGCCTCGCTCGCGACGTTGACGATCCGGCCGTGGCCGGCGTCGACCATCGCGGGCAGCACGGCGCGCATGAGCTTCATGGGTGCGGTCACGTTGATGCGCATGACGCGCTCCCACAGGGTGTCGTCGATCTCGGCCGTGGGGACGAACGAGTCCATGATCCCGGCGTTGTTGACGAGGCCCGTGATGCGGCCCTCGCCGGCCTCGACGATGCGGGCGATCACGGAGTCGTCGGACACGTCGCCGTCGATGGTCACGAGGGGGGCTTCGCCGCTCTCGGCGACGAGCGCGGCGAGGCGGTCGGCGTCGAGGTCGCTCGCGATGACGCGTGCGCCCTCGGCGAGGAGCCGGGTCGCGGTGGCCTTGCCGATGCCGGAGCCTGCGCCGGTGACGACGACGGTCGCGCCGGAGAATCGGTTCGGGATGGTCGACGTGCTCATGATGGGGGTCCTTCCGCCGGGTCGAGGTGCCTGGATTCGGCTCCTGCTACTTTTATAACACTCAGTGCCATAAACCTGTTTCGCGAGGAGATGTGATGTCGCAGACACCCGCACGCCGGGGACGCCCTGCCACGGTCGACCCGGCGCACGTCGCCGCCACGGCCCTGCGCCTGTTCACCGAGCGGGGCTTCGGGAACGTCACGATGGACGACGTCGCGAGCGCGTGCGGCGTCGGGCGGCGGACCCTCTTCCGCCTCTTCCCGTCGAAGGCCGCGATGGTCTGGGGCGGCTCGGGGGAGGCGCGCGACGCGATCACCGAGGTGCTGGGCGCGAGCAGCCCGACGAGCCTGGCCGAGGCGCTCGACGTGGTGCGCACCGCGTTCGTCGCGTCCTCGACCTTCCCCGACGACGCCCTCGAGGTCACGCGCCAGCGGCTGCGGCTCATCGGGTCGGACGACGAGCTGCTCGCCTGGGGCACCTCGCGCATCGGCACGTCGGCCGCGCTCGTCGAGTCCTACCTGGCCCGCGCCGAGGGCGGACCCCAGCCGTCGCTGCGCGCGCGGTCGCTCGCCGCGGCGTGCTCGGCCGCGAACTTCGCGGCCCTCGTCTGGTGGGCCGAGGCCGCTGCCGAGCGGGACCCGGCCCAGGTCGTCGACGACGCCCTCGCGCACCTCCTCGACGGAGCGCGCACCTGGGCGGCACAGGGCTGAGCGGGGCAGCCCGGCGCTGTCTCGGCATGGCCCCGGCGCGGCCGGCCTCCGGCGGCCCCGGTCGGCGTCATTCCCGGCACGCCGGGCGAGACCTACCAAAGGGGATTGTGTGAAGGATGTTCTGCCCGGGGGTACCGCCGCGTAACCTGTCACGCATGGCAAGCGAAACATCGGACGGCAGCGCCGCCATCGACGGCCTCCTGGACCCGGAGCACCCCTCCGCCACGTACGTCCTGGAGCCCGACGTCGTCGCTCCCCTCGTGGCCCGCGTCGTCACCTCCCACACGGCGGGCGAGCACCGCTCGGTCCTCCCGTTCACGGGGGCTCCGCTCGCGTCGATCCCTCTGTCCTCGGTCGAGGACGTCGCGGTCGCGGTCGAGCGTGCGCGTCGCGCCCAGCGGTCCTGGGCTCACACCACGGTCGCCGAGCGCGCCGCGGTGCTCCTGCGCTTCCACGACCTGGTCCTCGAGCGGCAGACCGAGATCCTGGACCTGCTCCAGATGGAGACGGGCAAGTCGCGTCGCAGCGCGTTCGAGGAGGTCGGTGACATCGCCCAGGTCACGCGCCACTACGGCGTGCGGGCCGCGCACTACCTCGCCGAGCGTCGCGTGGGCGGGATGCTGCCCGTCCTGACGCGCGCGAGCGTGCACCGCCGCCCGGTCGGCGTGGTCGGTGCGATCGCCCCCTGGAACTACCCCCTCACGCTGGCGCTCGCCGAGGCACTGCCCGCCCTGGTCGCGGGTAACGCCGTGGTGGTCAAGCCCGACCCCCAGACCACGCTGACGGCCCTGTGGGCCGCCGAGGTCCTCGAGGAGGCCGGGCTGCCCGGCGACCTGCTGCTCGTCGTGGCCGGTGGGGGAGAGATCGGCGCGGCCCTGACGGGGCTCGTCGACCACATCGCGTTCACGGGCTCGACCGCGACCGGGCGCAAGGTCGCCGCGCAGGCGGGCGAGCGGCTCATCGGGACCACGCTCGAGCTGGGCGGCAAGAACCCCCTGTACGTCGCGGCGGACGCGCACGTGCCGTCCGCGGCCCAGGGCGCGGTACGTGCGTGCTTCTCCAACAGCGGCCAGCTCTGCGTCTCGATCGAACGGCTCGTCCTGCACGAGGACATCGCTGAGGAGTTCCTCGACGCGTTCGTCCCGCTCGTGCGCGAGCTGAGACTCGGCACCGCGCTCGACTACTCGGTCGACATGGGCTCGCTCACGTCCCAGGCGCAGCTCGACCGCGTGGTGGCCCATGTCGACGACGCGCTCTCGCAGGGCGCCCGCGTGCTCGCAGGCGGCGTGCACCGCGCGGACATCGGGCCGTTCTTCTACGCGCCCACGGTCCTCGACCACGTGCCGCCCACGGCCGAGTGCGCGCGCGAGGAGACGTTCGGCCCGGTCGTCACGGTGACTCGCGTGCCCGACGACGCGGCCGCGATCCGGGCCATGAACGACTCGGACCTCGGGCTCAGCGCGAGCATCTGGACGCAGGACACCGCGCGCGGACGCCGCCTCGCGGCGCAGGTCGAGGCCGGTGCCGTGAACATCAACGACGGGTACGCGTCGGCGTTCGGCTCGGTCGCGGCACCCATGGGCGGGTTCAAGAGATCCGGCGTGGGGCGTCGGCACGGGCGCGAGGGGATCGAGGCGCTCACCGAGGCGCAGACGATCGTGGTCCAGCGCGGGGTGTCGCGCGGACTGAGCTTCGACACCCTCTACGCGCAGCCTGCCGACCGCGCGAGCCGCCTGCTCACGACCGCCTTCGCGGTCATGAAGAAGCTGCGCCTGCCGTAGCGGCCGAGAGGGAGTCCAGGACGTCCGTGACCGCGGTCTCGCGCGCGCCCAGGTGTACGGGCTCCCGGCCGGTCACGGCGTCCCAGGCGGCCTTGAGCGAGGCGGGCGCCTCGCGCACCCGGTACATCACGGCCTTGGCGGGCTCGACGCTCTGCGCGGACACGCCGACGCCCACCGCGTCGATGCCCGCCTGCGCGCACGAGAACAACGCCCGGGGCAGGTGGTAGTCCTGCGTGAGGACCACAGCCTCGGTGACCCCGAAGACCTCGCGGGCTCGCACGCACGTGTCGTGGGTGTCGAAGCCAGCGAAGTCGCGCACGACGCGTTCCGCGGGGACACCGTGGGTGACGAGCCAGTCGAGCATCGCGGTCGGTTCGTCGTAGTCCTCGCTCGAGTTGTCCCCGCTCACGAGGATCACCTCGACCGTGCCGCGCTCGTACAGCTCGCGCGCGGCGTCGAGGCGCCGCGTGAGGTACGTCGAGGGCGTGCCGTCGGGGCGCAGGCCCGCGCCGAGCACGAGAGCCACGGGGCGCGCGGGCACGTCCTCGACCCCCGGGCGCACGCGCAGCTGCCCGCTCACCTGGACCCACGCGACGGGGGCCGCGACCACGAGGACCAGCGCGGCTGCCCCGACGAGCGCGGCACGTCCGCGGCGGCCGCGCAGCCAGGACGGTCCGGGTCGGCGTCCCCGCCCCGTTGCGGGCCGCCCGGGACTCTCCGTGGAGGTGTCGTGCGGCCCCGCCACACCGTGCGCTGTCTCCGGGGGCGTGGCCCGGTCGGTCCCCTGCTCGCTCATGCGGGCGAGCCTACTGGCGCGGGTCGCCGCCCGGCGCGAGGCCGCGCGCGGCGAGGCCCGCGAGCTCGGTCCGCAGGTTGTGCTCGGCACGCTCCTGCCAGCGGTCGCGCCCCAGCGGGGTCCGGAAGAGCGAGGGGAGCGCGAGCAGCTGCTCGAGCACCGCGGCACGACCAGCCACGAACTGCTCGTCGGGCACGTGGGCGTACTCCGCGCGGACCTGCCGGACGTAGCGGGCGTACCGGTCGGGCGCGCTGCCGAGGATCGAGAGGTCGGCGTCGCACACGAGCGCGCCCGCCACGTCGTCGCCGTCCGGGTCGTGCGTCGCCGTGAGGCGTACGAGGCGCGCGACCTCCGCGACGTCGTCGGGCGTGAGGTGCGCCCCGCCCTGGGCGGGGGGCCGGTCCCCGGTGAGCGACGCCGTCGGGACGGGGACGAGCGGCGACAGGCGCGCGACCGCGAGCGCGGCCGACGCCTCCTCGTCCTCGCCCGCGACGCCCCCGTGGACCGCGTCGTGGAACCACAGCGCGAGCTGCGCGCGCAGCGACGTGCCCGACGGCGCCCGCTCGCCGGGGGAGGGCACGCCCGGCGAGCGGCCCTCCAGGACAGCGAGGGAGTCGAGCACGTGGACCAGGTGCGCGGGCCCGTGGTAGGCGCGGTGCGGCTCGTGCCAGCGGGCGATCAGGTCGTTGCCCACCTCGCGCGCCCCCGGGAGCCCCGGCAGGACCGCGTCCCAGCGCGCCAGCAGCGCCGCGGCCTTGGCCGCTCCCCGCTCGCGGGCCGGGACGCGCAGCCCCGATGCCCGCAGCCGCACGATGAGCTCGCGCCCCGACACGTCCTGGGCCCCTGCGGCGACACAGTCCGCGTGGCGCTCGGCCGGGACGTCGTAGTGGTCGAGGTCGAACGCGCGCCGGCCCAGCCCCAACCGCTCGGCGAAGTCGTGCAGCTCGTCGAGCGAGGAGTCCGAGACGAGGTGGGACCACGAGGTCCCGTGGGCCGGCCAGGTCGGCGGGTCGATGAGAAGAGCCACGCCTCGACCCTAGAGGGT
>NZ_JBHUAD010000260.1:0-5160 GCF_042789955.1 Oerskovia sp. NPDC056781 | reverse complement strand
ACCCGAATGGGTGACGCCTCGTTCGATCGCGTGGCAGGTGAGGGATTCGAACCCCCGAAGGCTGAGCCGTCTGATTTACAGTCAGATCCCTTTGGCCGCTCGGGCAACCTGCCGTGCTGGGTGATGAGCTCTCGATCCGTGACGACCGGGCCGCACCAAGGCGCAACCAGCGGGCGCTTCCGAACTGCGGGAGCGTGGCAACAGTACAGCGAATCCGGCCCCGGAGGAAAATCGACCCCTCACGATCGGCCCCCGCACGCTTACAGTGGACCGTGAGCCAGGCCCCCCAGCACCCCGTGAACGACCTCTCCGCGCCGCCGGACGCACCCCTTCCGGGCGCTCCGGGAACCCCCGGCGCGTCGGCCCCGATCGACCGCCTCGGTGTCGTCCTCGGAGCGAGCGCGTACTTCTTGTGGGGCGCGATGCCCCTCTTCTTCCCGCTGCTCCAGCCGGCCGGGCCGCTCGAGATCATCTCCCACCGCGTGGTGTGGAGCCTGCTGTTCTGCCTCCTCCTGCTGCTCGTGATGCGCAAGCTGCCCGCGTTCCGGGCGGCCTTCCGCGTGCGCCGCACCGTGGGGCTGCTCGCGATCGCGGCGGTGCTCGTGGCCACGAACTGGACCGTGTACGTCTACGGCGTGCTGTCCGGGCACGTGCTCGACGCGGCCCTCGGGTACTTCATCAACCCGCTCGTGACCGTGCTGCTCGCGGTGCTCGTGCTCAAGGAGCGGCTGCGCCCCGCGCAGTGGGTCGCGCTCGGGATCGGCACCGCCGCCGTGGTCGTCCTCACGATCGGCGTGGGCCGGCTCCCGTGGATCGCGCTGACCCTCGCGGCCTCGTTCGGCCTCTACGGGCTCGTCAAGAACCGCGTCGGGCGCGACGTCGAGGCCCTGCCCGGCCTCGCGGTCGAGACGACGCTGCTGTTCCCCGTGGCGCTCGGATACCTGGTCTTCCTCGGGGTCACAGGTGTGGGAACGTTCGCCGCCGAGGGCACCGGTCACGCCCTCCTGCTCGCGTCGAGCGGCGTCGTCACGGCCCTGCCCCTCCTGCTCTTCGGCGCGGCGGCCCGCCGCCTTCCGCTGAGCCTCGTGGGCATGCTCCAGTACCTCGCTCCCGTGCTCCAGTTCCTCGTCGGGCTGCTCGTGTTCCACGAGTCGATGCCGCCCGCACGGTGGGCCGGCTTCTCGCTCGTGTGGCTCGCGCTGATCGTGCTCAGCGTCGACGGCCTGCGCGCGATGCGCGCGTCCCGGCTCGTGGCTCCCCGCTGACCGCGGCTGGGGCCGCCGCCGGACCACACGTTGCCGTGCCCGAGGCGACGCCCCGGGCACCCGCCCACTACCGTTGACCCCAGACCACCCCACCTACCGCGTCAGGAGAGCACCGTGGCCGATTCATCGATGGACATCGTCAGCAAGGTCGACCGCCAGGAGGTCGACAACGCCCTCAACCAGGCGATCAAGGAGATCCAGACCCGCTACGACTTCAAGAACATCGGCGCGTCGATCGCCTGGAGCGGCGAGAAGATCGTCATGATCGCGAACTCCGAGGAGCGCGTGCTCGCGATCCTCGACGTCTTCCAGACCAAGCTCATCAAGCGCGGCATCTCGCTCAAGGCGTTCGACACGGGCGAGAACGAGCCCAAGCTCTCGGGCAAGGAGTACCGCCTCGAGGGCGTGCTCAAGGAGGGCCTCGCGGGCGAGAACGCGAAGAAGGTCACCAAGATCATCCGTGAGGAAGGCCCCAAGGGCGTCAAGACCCAGATCACGGGCGACGAGGTCCGCGCGACGAGCAAGTCGCGCGACGACCTCCAGGCCGTCCAGACGCTGCTCAAGGGTGCCGACCTGGACTTCGCGGTGCAGTTCACGAACTACCGCTGACCAGCTCCTGACGGGCGCGTCGCCGCGAGGGCTCCTGCCCGACGGCGGCGCGCCCGTCCGCGGGCCGGGCCCCGCCGTGTCACGCCCGCCGCGTACGGGCGTGTCGCTCCCGCACGGACCTAGACTCACGGCGTGGACACTCACCGACTCCCGGCGGCGCCCGCGCTGAGCCGCGGGGTCCCCCGCACCGTCCCGGCCCGCACTGCTGGACGCCCCGCATGACCAGCCCCCTGCGCCGGCCCCGCGTGGTCGCGACGGACCTCGACGGGACGCTCCTGCGCTCGGACGGCACGGTCTCCGACCGCACCCGCCGCGTCCTGGCCGCCCTCGACGAGGCCGGGACGCAGGTCGTGTTCGTCACGGCGCGCCCGCCCCGCTGGCTGACCGAGGTCGGGCGCCTGGTGGGAGGGCACGGCGTCATCATCTGCCTGGGTGGCGCGTGCGTGTACGACGTCGGCACGCGCCAGGTCGTCGAGTCCCGCGGCTTCGCTCTGCCCGCCCTGCGCGACGTGGTCCGCGACCTGCGCGCCGCGGTGCCGGGTGTCGCGCTCGCCGTCGAGCAGGTCGACGGCCCCGTGTTCGACGCGACGTTCCGGCACGAGGAGGACATGCCGGACTCCTGGCGCGGGCCGGTCGAGCGCGCGCGCGACGCCCCCGTCGCCAAGCTGCTCGCGCGCACCGACGTGCTGGAGCAGGACGAGTTCTTCGAGCAGGTGCTCGACGTCGTGGGCGAGCGCGCCCTGCTCGCGTTCTCCGGGGCCGCGGGGCTCGCCGAGCTGCTCCCACCCGACGTGACCAAGGCCGGCGCCCTGGCGGCCTGGTCCTCGTCCCACGGCATCGGGGCACACGAGGTCTGGGCGTTCGGCGACATGCCCAACGACCTGCCGATGCTCACCTGGGCGGGAACCTCGTACGCCGTAGCGAACGCGCACCCGGAGGTGCTCGAGACCGCGACCCACGTGACCGCGTCGAACGACGAGGACGGTGTCGCCGTCGCCCTGGAGCGGCTGCTCGACGGGGCGAGCCCGTCGGCGGGCAACCCGACGGCGACCGGTCGGCAGGGCATCTGATGCGCGCTCGACAGGGCACCGGGTGCCGTCAGGTGGCTTCGGCCGCGAACCGCCGACGAGGCCGGGCGGCAGCGCTCGTCCTGGCGCTCGCGCTCGCGACCGCCGGGTGCACGGCCCCCGCCCCTGCGGACCCGCAGGTGCCCGCGTCGACCACCGCACCCGACGACGCGGTGCTCACCACGTTCTCCTACGGCCCGCGCCCGGCCCAGACGGCCGACCTGATCCTGCCCGCGTCGCTCGCCGCGCGCACCGAGGAACTGCGTACGCCGTCCGAGACCACGGAGGTCGAGGGGGCGGGAGAGAGCGTCGACGTCGTCGTCCTGGTCCACGGCGGCGGCTGGGCCGCCGAGTACGACCGTTCGTCCGAGGCCCCGGTGGCCCGCGACCTCACCGACGACGGCATCGTGGTGTGGAACCTCGACTACCGCGGGGTGGGCGCGGCCGACCCCGCCGACGAGGGCGGGTGGCCAGGCACGTTCGAGGACGTGGCGACGGGTCTCGACCTGCTCCCCGAGGCGCTCGCGACCGTGGGCCTGACACCCGGGCGCGTGGCCGTCGTCGGGCACTCCGCGGGCGGGACCATGGCACTGTGGCTCGCGGCCCGGCACACCCTGCCCGACGGCGCCCCCGGCGCCTCTCCCCTCGTCCGGCCCGACCTCGTGGTCACCCAGGCGGGCGTGAACGACCTGCTGGACGCGGGGGCCGTGCACGGGTCGCGGGGGCCGGTCGAGGCCCTCATGGGCGGCTCGACGAGCGAGGTCACGGACGACCGGTACGACCTGGCGTCCCCCACCGCACGGCTCCCGCTCGGTGTCCCGACGCTCGTGACGACCGGCGACCTGGACGCCGTCGTCCTGCCCTCGGTCGCGACCGGCTACGCCGAGGCTGCGCGGGCGGCCGGGGACGACGTGACGCTCGCGGTCATCCCCGGCGAGGACCACCTGTCGCCCCAGAACCCCCGCTCGGGCGCGTGGGCCGCGGTGCGCGACTGGCTGGCCGAGCGTGGCATCGCACCGGCCGGGTCCGCGGGATAGGGAACCTCAGTAGCGCGTGATGCCGCCCTGCTGGCCCGCCATGCGCTCGAGGCGCTGGATGCGGTCGGCCATGGGCGGGTGCGTCGCGAACATCTTGGCGACGCCCGCGCCGCGGAACGGGTTGGCGATCATGACGTGCGAGACGTCGACCAGGTCGCGGTTCTGCGGCAGCGGGGCCCGCGCCGTGCCCTGCTCGAGCTTGCGCAGCGCGGAGGCGAGCGCGAGCGGGTCGCCCGTGAGCTTTGCCCCGTCCTCGTCGGCGTCGTACTCGCGCGTCCGGGAGATCGCGAGCTGGATCACCATCGCGGCCACGGGCGCGAGGAACGCCATCGCGAGGGCCGCCAAGGGGTTGCCGCCCCGTTCGCGGTTGCCGCCGAAGATCAGCAGGAACTGGGCGAGCGACGTGATGACGCCGGCCATGGCGCTCGCCACTGACGACGTGAGGATGTCGCGGTTGTACACGTGCATGAGCTCGTGCCCCAGGACACCACGGAGCTCACGCTCGTCGAGGAGGACCAGGATGCCCTCGGTGCAGCACACCGCTGCGTTCTTGGGGTTGCGCCCCGTCGCGAAGGCGTTGGGTGCCTGCGTGGGCGAGACGTACAGCTTGGGCATGGGTTGGCGAGCGGCGGTCGAGAGCTCACGCACGATCCTGTACATCGCGGGCTGCTCGAGCTCGCTCACGGGCCGCGCGTGCATGGCCCTGATCGCGATCTTGTCGGAGTTCCAGTAGCCGTACGCCGTGGTCACGAGACCGATCGCGACGAAGATCCACAACGTGCTGGCCGACCGTCCGAACACGGCCCACAGGCCCAGGATCACGACCCACATGATCCCGAAGAGCCCTGCGGTCTTCAGACCGTTGAAATGCTGATGACCCACGCTCAGCCCCTTCCGTCGAGCACAGGATGCCGTGGTGCGAGCATCCACCGGGAGAACGCTCGGCGCACGCGGGGGGTTCCCTCCGCAGTCGGAGCAGCGGTGGTGTGCCGCCCTGCTGCCTCGCAGGTCGTCCGGGGACGACGACGGCGCCCGGCCCGGGTGGGCGGGGCGCCGTCGAGGTGCGTGGCTGCCTCAGGCCTCGGTGGCTGCCTCGGTCTGGCGGCGGGCGATGCGGATCATGTCCTCGCGGGGCACGACCTTGATGCGCTCGCGCCCGTGCGGGGCCCCGAGGGTGCGCTC
>NZ_JBHUAD010000259.1:0-5168 GCF_042789955.1 Oerskovia sp. NPDC056781 | reverse complement strand
GTGCTCCCCGGTGGCGTCGGGCTCAAGGGGCCCGACGGCGCCCGAGCCGTCCGCCGTCGGGTCCGCCTTGGTCGTCGTCATCGTTCGTCCAGCCTCTTCGTCGTCAGATCTCGAGCGCCGGGTGCAGGCGGTCGAGGGTCCAGGTGCGCATCCGGCCCGCCCGCCAGGCGCTGATCGCCAGCGACGCTAGCAGCAGCACGCCGAGGTAGACCACCGCGAACCAGAGCCGTCCGTCGACGCCGCCCGTGATGGTCTGGCGCAGCCCGTCGACCGCGTAGCTCATGGGCAGCAGCGGGTGGATGGCCTGGAAGAACGCGGGCGTGGTCTGCACGGGGTAGGTGCCGCCCGAGGACGCGAGCTGCAGCATGAGCAGCGCCAGGATCGCGACCTTGCCCGCGGCCGGGCCGAGCAGCGCCATGAGGGCCTGCTGGAGCGCGAGGAACGTCGCGGCGACGAGCGTCGTGAACGCGAGCGTCCCGAGCGCGTGCGTCATGTCGAGGCCCACGCCCCAGTGGATGACGGCGAGCATCACGGCGACCTGCGCGAACCCGATGCACAGCGCGGGCAGGAACCCGGCGAGCGTGGTCCGCAGGCCCGAGGCGGGCGTCGCGAGGGCCCGCGAGGGCAGCGGACGCATGAGCAGCCACGTGATGAGCGCCCCCACGAACAGGGCGAGCGGGATGAAGAACGGCGCGAACCCTTCGCCGAAGCCCTCGGCCTCGGCCAGGTCGTGGTCCGCGACGGTCACGGGGGCCGCGATGACGTCGGCGCGCTGCTCGCGCAAGGCGGTGCCGTCGTCGGGGATCGCCTCGGACCCCTCGGCGAGCTTGTCGGTCAGGGTCTGGGCGCCGTCGGTGAGCTGCGCCCCGCCATCGGCGACCTGCGTGGCCCCGTCTGCCAGGGTGGTGGTGCCCTCGGCGAGCGCCCCGGCGCCGGCCGCGGCGGACTGTGCGCCGTCGGCGAGCTGCTGGGCGCCCGAGTAGAGGGACGAGGTGCCGGCGGCGAGCGTGCCCGCTCCCGACGCGAGCGAAGCGTTGCCGGCCGCGAGGTCCGAGGCCCCGCCGCGCAGGGTCGTGAGGCCGCTGCTGAGGTTCGCGGCACCGGCGGCCACGCCGTCGACGCCGTCACGGACGGTCTGCGTGCCCGCCCCCGGGTGGAGCTGCGCGTCGATCTGCGCTGCTCCGGCCGAGGCCGTCTTGAGTCCGGTCGAGAGGGAGGGCAGCCCGGCCGCGACCTGCTTCGAGCCGTCAGCGAGTGCCTGGAGCCCCGCCGCGCTCCGGGCGAGCTCGGCGTCCGAGGGGAGCTGGCCGAGGGCCTGCTCGTTCGCGGCCGCGAGCGCCTGCGCCCGGGGGTCGGCGGAGGCGCCCAGCGTCGCGGCGTTCTGCTGGAGCAGCGCGCGGAGCGTGGGGACGCTGCCCGTGAGCGAGGTGACCTGTCCCTGGACCTGCGCGACGCCGTCGGACACCTGCTGCGCGCCCGCGGCGGCCTTGTCCGCCCCGGCCACGAGACCGTCGGGCGCCGTGAAGCCCGCGACGAGCTTCTGCGAGCCGTCGGCGAGCTGGACCATGCCCGACTGCGTCGTGGCCGCACCAGCCGCGAGGGCCGACGCCCCGTCGGCCGCGGAGGACGCACCGGCGGCCAGCTTCGAGGCACCCGCGCTCGCCGAGGACGCGCCCTGGGACAGGGCTCCCGCACCGTTCGCGAGCTGCCCGGCTCCCGCCACGGCGGACCCTGCACCGTCGGCCAGCCGGTCGATCCCGGCTGCGAGCGTGCCTGCGCCGTCGGCGGCGGACGTCGCGCCGTCGGCGACCTGCGTCGCGCCGTCCGTGAGCTGGCCGCTCGCCGCGGTGAGCGTGAGCGCACCGTCGGAGGCCTGCGCGAACCCGTCGCGGGCGCTGCCGAGGCCCACGAGGACCTTGTCGACGGCCTGCGCACCGATCTCCTCGCGCACCGCGCCCTGGACCTGGGTCATGGCGCTGCGGCCCAGGGTCGTGGCGAGGAACGAGTTCGCGTCGTTGTACGTGACCATGAGCTGCGCGGACTGGGGGTCGTCGCCCGCGGCGCTCGCGATGCCCTCGGAGAAGCCCTCGGGGATGGTCAGCGCGAAGTAGTAGGTGCCGTCCTTGACGCCCTTCTCGGCCTCGGCCGCGTCGACGCGCGCCCACTCGAGGTCGCCCGAGTCGACGAGCGTGGACGTGACCTCCTCGCCGGCGTCCAGGCGCTCACCGTCCACCTCGGTGCCGGTGTCGGCGTTGACGATCGCGACGGGCAGCTTGTCGAGGTTGCCGGTCGGATCCCAGAAGGCCCACAGGTACATGGCCCCGTAGAGCAGGGGAACGAAGATCATCGCGCCCACGGCGAGCTTGGGCAGGAGGCCGCGGCGGAATCGCCGCAGCTCCGTACCGGTGGAGGTCCAGGACATCACGAGGGGTGTTTCCGTTCTGTTCGTGCGAAGGATGGGGGCCCGACGGCGGAGCGCGGGCGGGGAGGTGCAGGGTCAGGCCGGGACGAGCTGGGGGCCCGTCGCGAGGCGCACGACGTGCGGGGTGCGACCCCAGCGCATCGCGTCGACCTCGCCCGCGGAGGCGACCGAGCCGATCACGGTCACGCCCGTGGCCGCGAGCGCTTCGAGGCGCTCCCAGACGATCTGGCGGCGGGCCGAGTCGTGGACCTGGTCGAGGTCGTCGACCACGAGCAGCTCGGGGTCCTGGGCCATGGCGATCGCGATGCGCAGGAGCATGGCGTCGACCTCGTCGAGGTCCCAGACCATGGCGTCGAGCGCGGGCAGCTCGCGGCGTCCGAACACGGGGCGGGCCACGCGCTCGTACACCTCTGGGGTGACCTTGGGGGTCCGGCGGTACCAGGGCGCGAGCCACGTGAGGCGTTCGCGCACCGAGTCCCCGACCGTGACCGCGTCGTCGAGCTCGTCGATCCCGTGGAAGCCGGCGATCGCGGCGCGGCGCTGGACCGCGGTGCGGCGGGCGCGGCGTCCCGTGAGGTTCTCGCCGAGCACGACGAGCCAGCCGTCGGGGGTGTGGTCGGGGGCCATGCGGCCCGCGAGGGTCAGGAGCAGGCTCGAACGGCCGGCGCCCTGCGGACCTTGGAGGACGACGACCTCGCCGGCCGGGATCTCCAGGTCGACGGGGCCGTAGACGAGGCCGCGCGGGCCGTGGAGCTGGAGGTCGTAGGCACTGACCGCGTGCGGGGGCGTGCCGTTGCCGAGCGGCGGGGTGTCGGGCTCGGCGATCTCGCCGCCGAGCGGGCCGCGCAGGGTCAGGTCGTCGGCGATGTCCGCGGCGGCGAGCTCGCCCTGCGGGAGGTGCGCGACGCCGTCGGGCCGGTTGACGTTCGCCGCAGATCCGGGGGCGGGCGTGTTGGTCGGGGCCTGCACGAGGTACGTGGCCTCGTCGCTGCTGTGCCGTGCGACGGGCTGGTTCATGGGGGTTCCTCCGAGAGTTCCGAGTCCGATCACTCTTTTAGACTGACCGGTCAGTTCGAAGTTACGC
Organism: Oerskovia sp. NPDC056781; assembly: GCF_042789955.1. Classification (NCBI taxonomy): domain Bacteria; kingdom Bacillati; phylum Actinomycetota; class Actinomycetes; order Micrococcales; family Cellulomonadaceae; genus Oerskovia; species Oerskovia sp. NPDC056781. The sequence continues at coordinate 1,662 of NZ_JBHUAD010000259.1, read as the reverse complement.
TCCGAGAAGCCCCGTTGTCCACACGACGTCAGATACCCGGGCCCGTGATCCCTGTCACGCGAGCCCCGCGAGACGGGTGCTCCGGTCCGAGACGGTCCCTTGCGCCGCGGTCCGGAGCACCCGTCTCGGACCGGCGCACCCGTCTCGCCTCCCTCTCGCCCTCGCCCCCCGAGCGACATACGCTCGTGCCCCGGACCACCCGGCACATCGTCGTGTCGCACACGAGACGTATCGAGAGGCACACAGTGAACGACGGCATCGCCGCCCACCCCGCACCCACCGGGGCGCAGCTCCCCCACGTCGTCGTCGTGGGCGGCGGGTTCGCGGGCCTCGCGACCGTCAAGGCGCTCGCAGGCGCGCCCGTGCGCATCACGCTGATCGACCGTCGCGTCTACAACACGTTCCAGCCGCTGCTCTACCAGGTGGCCACGGGCGGCCTGAACCCGGGCGACGTCACGTACTTCCTGCGCGCGCTGCGGCTGGGGCAGCGCAACGTGCGTGTGGTCCACGAGCACCTCGTGGGCCTCGACCCGCACACCAAGACGCTCCGGCTCCTCAACGACGAGGAGATCCGCTACGACTACCTCGTCCTCGCCAACGGCGTCACCACCAACTTCTTCGGCACACCCGGCGCCAAGGAGCACGCGTTCGCGATGTACTCGCGCTCGCAAGCGCTGAAGATCCGCGACACCCTGTTCGTCCGCCTCGAGAAGTCCGCGGCCTCACCGGGGACCGACGACGGCCTGCGCGTCGTCGTCGTGGGCGGCGGCTCGACGGGCGTCGAGGTCGCGGGAGCCCTCGCCGAGCTCCGCACGCAGGGCCTCGCGCCCGCGTACCCGGAGATCCACGGCGACGCGTTCAGCGTCAAGATCGTCCAGCGCGGCACCGAGCTCATCAAGCCTTTCCCCGCGAAGCTGCGCACGTACGCGGCGCGCGAGCTCCAGCGTCGCGGGGTGGACCTGCACCTGGGCGCGGGCGTCGCGAAGGTCCTGCCCGACGGCGTCGAGCTCACCGACGGCGACTTCATCCGCTCGGACCTCACGATCTGGGCCGCGGGCGTCGCCCCGCACGAGGAGGTCTCGCGCTGGAACCTGCCCCTGGGCGACGGCGGGCGCATCCGCGTGGGCGACGACCTGCAGGTCGAGGGGTTCCCGGACCACTTCGCCGCGGGGGACGTCGCGGTCTCGCCTGCGGGTCTGCCGCAGCTCGCCCAGCCTGCGATCCAGTCGGGCAAGGTCGTGGGGCGCAACGTCCGCGCGCTCGTCGAGGGCCGCCCGACGACCTCGCTCAGGTACCTCGACAAGGGCACCATGGCCGTCATCGGGCGCCGAGCGGCCGTCGCGGACATCGCCGGGAAGCTGCGCCTGACCCGGGGGACCGCGTGGTTGGCGTGGCTGTTCGTGCACATCATGAGCCTCATCGGACCGCGCAACCGCCTCACGACGCTCGCGGGGGACTCGTGACCCGCTACGGCTTCCCGTTCCACCGCCGCCCGGTGCCGATCGTGGGCGACGTCCCGACCGTCCGGCCGCCCAAGGGCTGGGTGCCCGCGGACGGTCCCGCGCCGCTGCCCGAGGTCACGCCGAACGACTGACCGCGTGATCACCCGGTCGCCCGGTCGCCGAGTGTGCAGTTCGGGTCGTCTCCAGCGGCCAGGGACCC
>NZ_JBHUAD010000258.1:0-5231 GCF_042789955.1 Oerskovia sp. NPDC056781 | reverse complement strand
CCCGGGCCGCCCTCGGGTCCGGCACCTCCCAAACCGCAGGAACATCCCAAAAAGGCGCCCCGCAGGACGCTTGTGAAGGTTGTCACGCTCACCAATCGGACAGATTTTCACCAAGAAGTTGAAGACAGTAATACTCTGGTTTCATGCCTCTGAATGACCAGACCTCGGTCGCCCCTGCCCAGAACGCGGACAGCGCTGCGTCGCCGCGTCCCCGCAAGGTCCCCCGCATCATCGTCCTGGGTGGCGGCTCTGTCGGTCTCTACTCGGCTCGCCGCCTCCGCAAGAAGCTCGGCAAGCGCGAGGCCGCCATCGTGGTCGTCGACCCGCGCCCGTACATGACGTACGCGCCCTTCCTGCCGGAAGCCGCCGCGGGCTCGATCGACGCACGCGACGTCGTCGCCCCTCACCGCCGCGCCCTCAAGGGCGTCGACGTGCTGCAGGGCAAGGTCGTGGAGATCAACCACGCCGGCCGCAGCATCACGATCCGCCCCGAGGAGGGGGACGACTACTCGGTCTCCTACGACCACCTCATCGTCGGCCTCGGCTCGGTCTCGCGCACGCTGCCCATCCCGGGCCTCGCGGAGAACGCGATCGGCTTCAAGAACGTCGAAGAGGCCATCGCGGTCCGCAACCACGTCATCAACCGGATGGACGTCGCGTCGTCCACCTGGGACCAGGACCTGCGCAAGCGCATGCTCACGTTCGCGTTCATCGGCGGCGGCTTCGCCGGCATGGAGGCGATCGCCGAGATCGAGGACATGGCGCGCTACGCGGCCCGCAACTACCCGACGATCGAGCCCGAGGACCTGCGCTTCGTGATGATCGAGGGCTCCGGGCGCATCCTGCCCGAGGTCTCCGAGCCCATGGGCCAGTACGCGCTCGAGGAGCTCAAGAAGCGCGGCATCGAGTTCCACCTCAACACGTTCCTGTCGTCGTGCGTCGACGGCCACGTCGTGACCTCGACGGGCGTCGAGTTCGACACCGACACCATCGTGTGGACCGCAGGCGTCAAGGCGAACCCGGTCCTCAAGGAGAACTCGGACCTGCCCGTCGACAAGCTCGGCCGCGTGATCGTGCTCCCGACGCTCCAGGTCGCGGACGAGGACGGCAACGTCGTCCCCGACGCCTGGGCCGCGGGCGACTGCGCCGCCGTCCCGGACCTGCTGAACCCCGGCAAGTTCTGCCCGCCGAACGCGCAGCACGCGATCCGTGAGGCCACGCGCCTCGCCGACAACCTGGTCGCGATCCTGCACAGCGACGAGCCCGTCGAGTACAAGCACAAGAGCGTCGGTACGGTCGCTTCGCTCGGCCTGTACAAGGGTGTCGCGGAGCTGTTCGGCATCTTCAAGCTCAAGGGCTTCCTCGCCTGGGCCATGCACCGCAGCTACCACGTGATGGCGATGCCCACGGGCAACCGCAAGATCCGCATCGCGATCGGCTGGATGGGCCAGTTCCTCATGGGCCGCGAGATCATCTCGCTCGGTTCGCTGCACGACCCGCGCGCGGAGTTCCGCCAGGCGTCCGTACCGCCGGCCGCAGCAGGCGAGAAGGTCAAGCAGGAGGCCGTGTCGTCGGCCGCCGAGGCCGAGAACGGTGGTGCCGAGGCAGGTCCCGACAAGGCCGCCCCGGCTGACGCCGCTCCGGCCGAGGCCGCGGGCGCCGACGTCAACCACGGTCCCGCCAAGAAGACGACCAAGAAGGCCGCGACCAAGGCCTGAGCCTGATCGCAGCTCTGCAGACGCCGTGAGGGCGGTCCCAGACGGGGCCGCCCTCGCGGCGTTCTGCTGCACGGCTGCTGGGCACCCGTTTCACGTGAATCCTCCGCGGCGCACAATGGACGGATGAGCACTCGCGTGGTCGACGACCTGCGGTCCCGGGCGGGCCGAGCCCTGTTCGAGCGCGTCGCGGGGCCGGACGGCCCGGCCGAGCGGTCCCGCATCCACGACACCCCGGGTCCGCGCTGGTTCCCGCCCGACTCCGCGATCGCGCGCGTGCACGGCGACGCGTCGATGTTCGTGGGCGGCCTGCGCGCCCTGTTGCTCCAGTCGTTGCACCCGCTCGCGATGGCCGCGGTCGCGGCCCACTCGGGGTACCGGGGCGACCCGTGGGGGCGCCTGGCCCGCACGAGCACGTTCCTCGCGGTCACGACCTTCGGGACGGTCGAGCACGCGCAGCAGGCGATCGATGTCGTCCGTTCGGTGCACGTCCGCGTGCGCGGCACGGCCTCCGACGGGCGCCCCTACGCGGCCGACGACCCGTGGCTGCTGCGCTGGGTCCACGTCGCCGAGGCCGACAGCTTCCTCGCGGCCCACCAGCGTTACGGCGAGCGACCGCTCGACGCCGCGGGCTGCGACGAGTACCTGGCCCAGGCCGCGACGATCGCGGACCGGCTGGGGGCCGTGGACCCGCCGCGGTCGCGCGCCGAGCTGGCGAGGGCTTTCGAGGAGTTCCGCCCACAGCTCGCGAGGACCATCGAGTCCGACGACGTCGCTCGCTTCCTGCTGTCCGAGCCACCTCTCCCGTTCCTCGCCAGGGGTCCGTACGCGGCGCTGGGGGCGGCCTCGGTCGCCTCGCTGCCTCCATGGTCGCGGCGCATGATCCCGGTGCGGTGGCCGATGCGGGGCGAGTCGGTGCTGGTGCGGGCGGGTGGCCGGACGGTCACGAAGGCGATCCGCTGGGCGCTGGCGGGGTCGCGGTAGCGTCCTGGGACGCTGCCCCGAGCGTCGAGGACAAGGGGCGGCGCCCTGGTCCCGCCTGTCGGCCCGACCTCCGCCGGGATATCCTCACCCCCGGCCCCCATAGCCCAATCGGCAGAGGCATCCGACTTAAAATCGGCGCAGTCTGGGTTCGAGTCCCAGTGGGGGCACCCGACGCACCAGGCCCAGAACCTTGCCCGACGAAGGGGCACCGGTATGGATGCTGCTCTGGGCCTCGCGCGGCAGACCCTGGTCCGGTCCACAGCAGCTGGACATCCCCGTAGGTCGGTGCGAATCTGTGCACACCATTGCACCGGTCCCCGGCGGTGGAACGACCCGGAACGGACTCACGTGACGAACATGCTGCCCGCCGACCCGGACGACTATCGGGGAGAGCCGGAGCCGGCCCCGACCTCGCGCGGAAGCCTGTGGTCGTACGCGCTCTGGGCCGCCATCGCCTGTGCGGTAGCGGTCCTGATCACGGCCAAGCCCTGGGCCTACTGGCTCGTGGCGCTCGGCTCCGTGGGCGTCATCGCGGCGGTTCACCTCGCCTGGGTCGTCCGGCGCCGGGTCAAGGGCTCACCGGGCTAGGTGCATCGGTCGGAGCGGCGCCGTGCCGTCGTCCACCGGGAACCCAAGGGGCACTACGACAACCCCGTCGGCCCGTCCGGCTCCGGGTCGTCAGCGGCTTCCTGCCCGAGCGACACCTGGTTCCCGTCGGGGTCGAGCACGCGGGCGACACGTTCGCCCCACGGCTGGTCCGCGGGTGGCGACACCACGACGACCCCGGCCGAGGCCAGGTGGGAGACGGCCTGGTCGCAGTCGTCGACCGTGACCCACAGGTGCGCGTGCCCGGCGTCGGGGCTCTCGCGGTCCACCCCGATCCCCAGCGACGCGTCGCCCACGGCGACCGAGACGTAGACGGGTGGTCCGTCGTCGGGGAACTGGTACGTCACGGTGCCGCGCAGGAGGTCGCGGTAGAAGACGAGCGACCGGTCGAGGTCGGTCGTGGTGAGGATGGGGAAGAGCGTGCGGAACATCGGTGGGCCGCCTCTCGCGAAGGTCTCCTCGGAGCCGTTCCCACGTTACGCCAGCAGCAGACGAGCCTCTTCCGCTGGCGTCCCTGGGCTCGGGCGGCGCTAGTTTGAGGGAACGGCGCACCCGCGCCCCACGACCGGCGACGAGGGAGCACGCGATGGCAGCCGCAGGCCAGGTGGTGCTCTTCGAGCGCCGGACTTCCGAGCCGTTGCTGCGGCACGTCGTCGGCGGGATCCTGCGGGCCGAGCGCACGGATCAGGCCCGTACGCTGCTCGACGTCGCCCTCGCGGCGCAGGTCTCGACGGCGTACCTCTCGGAGGTCGAGCGTGGCCGCAAGGAGGCGTCGTCCGAGGTCCTGGCCGCGATCTGCCGCGCTCTCGGCCTGCGGGTGGTCGATCTGCTGGCGCGCAGCCAGGACGCGTTCGACGCCGAGGCGAACCGTCGCGCGGGCACCGAGCGCCGCAGCCTCTCCTCGCAGCCGCAGGGCGCGCGCGAGCTGCATGCGCTCGCCGCGTCGCCGCGACGGTCCGCTCCACCTGCCCGCGTGACCAGCGGTACGCCCACGACGACGGTCCTGCTGCTCGCTGCCTGAGCGGTCGGCGCGCTCCGGGTTCGGTCCCGTTCCGCCCAGGGTGAATCCCTGCGCTCACGGCGGCGATCTGTCCGTTTCGCCGCGCGCCGCGCGCCCGTCGGTGGTGTGCTGTCAGGATGTCGCAGACGAACCCGGCGCCCACCCTCCAGGACCTCGTCGACCGCGCCGTGATCCTGTCCGCCGAGCACCAGGCGCACTTCGCCGACCTGGGCGGCGAGTCGGCGTGGGACGCGGACCTCGAGGCGGGCACGCTCACGTTCCACAGCGAGATCCCGCTCGTGTGCGGGGCGCACTTCCTGGGGACGGCGGCGCCCGCGACGCAGAGCTGGCTGTGGGGCTGGCACAACGTGAACCACTTCCCAGAGGGTGTCGTCGCGGCGGCCGAGCACGTCCACCAGCGCGGGGTGACCGGCGGCATCTTCGAGCTGAGCACGCCGGAGATCCTCCTGACGGACGCCGTCCCGTACCGGCTCGCGCTCGCGGCCAAGGCCGTGACGGGGCACTTCACGCACTTCGCGGGTCCCACGGGTGGTGGCACGTGCGCGTGGTTCCTCGTGACGCACCCGCGGTTCGAGCTGCCGCCTGCGACGGTCGCGCGGGTCGCGCGCGTGGTCCCAGAGGGGATCGGCAGCACGGCCGTGGCCGACCACCGCCGGGCCGTGCGGGCCTACGCGGTCCTGCGCGGGCTCGACATCCGGTGGCAGGACGAGCAGACCGCGCTCGTGGGGGCGAGCGACGGCGACGTGACCGTGTCGTTCGACGAGCGCGGTCGCCTGAGGGACCTGTCGGTGTCGCTCACGGCCGCGCCCGCGCCGGTCCCTGCGCCGCCGCCCCCGCCCGGGCAGCCCGAGCGGCGCGGCTGGTTCGGCCGCAAGAAGTAGGTCGCACCCGGGTGCACCCGGGTG
>NZ_JBHUAD010000257.1:0-5253 GCF_042789955.1 Oerskovia sp. NPDC056781 | reverse complement strand
GCCCTTCCGGGGGCGGGCCCTCGTTGGTCGCTCGGGCAGCGAGACGTTGCGCGTCAGACGGGCGAGAGGCCCAGCCGTCGACCCGCGAGCCCACGGCTGCGGGCGGCCAGGCTCCGTGCGACGCCGCGCAGGGCGACGGCCGCAGGGGAGTCGGGGTCCGAGAGCGTCACGGGGGTACCCGCGTCCCCGGCCTCGCGCAGCGACATGTCCAGGGGGACCTGCCCGAGCAGCTCGACCGGTCCACCGGTCGCGGCCGTGAGGTTCTCCGCGACCTTCGCCCCGCCACCGGCGCCGAACAGCTCGAGCCGCGACCCGTCGGGCTGCTCGAGCCACGACATGTTCTCGACGACGCCGACGACGCCCTGCTGGGTCTGCGTCGCGATCGAGCCCGCACGCTCCGCGACCTCGGCGGCCGCGACCTGCGGGGTCGTCACGACGAGGATCTCGCTGGTCGGCAGGAGCTGCGCGACCGAGATCGCGATGTCGCCCGTGCCGGGCGGCAGGTCGAGCAGCAGGACGTCGAGGTCGCCCCAGTAGACGTCCGCGAGGAACTGCTGGAGCGCGCGGTGGAGCATGGGCCCGCGCCAGATCACGGGCTGGCCCTGTGGCACGAACATGCCGATCGAGACGACCTTGACCCCGTGCGCGACGGGTGGCAGGAGCATGTTGTCGACGCGCGTGGGCTGGCGGTCCACGCCGAGCATGCGGGGGATCGAGAAGCCGTAGATGTCGGCGTCGACCACGCCCACGCTGAGCCCGTCGGCGGCCAGCGCGACCGCGAGGTTCGCGGTCACCGAGGACTTGCCGACGCCGCCCTTGCCCGACGCGATCGCGTACACCTTGGTCAGCGAGTCGGGCTTCGCGAAGGGGATCTCGGGCTCGCCGACGCCGCCGCGCAGCATGGTGCGCAGCTCGGTGCGCTGCTCGGCGCTCATGACGCCGAGGTCGACGCTCACCTCGCCCACGCCCGGCACGGTCTGCGCCGCGGCCGTGACGTCCTTGACGAGGGTCGACTTCATGGGGCAGCCCGCCACGGTCAGGTCGACGCCGACGACGACGCGCGCGCCGCCCACGGAGGCGCCGGCCTCGCCCGCGTCCTCCGCGCCGCCCCCGGTGCCGCCCGTCACCTCGACCGACCGGACCATCCCGAGCTCGGTGATGGGGCGCCGGATCTCCGGGTCCATCACCTGCGTCAGAGCCGTCCGGACGAGGTCCTCGAGTACGTCGGTCGTGGGTGTTGCAGAGCCGCCAGCCATGGCCCCATCCTAAGCGGCCGGTTAGCGTTCGAGGATGGACGCCCTGGCCTCGATCGCGCGTGACTCGGCTCTCTTCCTCGACGCGGTGCGTGCGGCGCCGCCGGGGGCGCGGGTCCCGGCCTGCCCCGAGTGGGGCGTCGCGGACCTGACGTACCACCTGGCCGAGGTGCAGGCCTTCTGGAGCGCCGTCGTCGGGCCGGCAGCGGGCGAGGGCCTCGACGCCGACGACGTCGCTCCCCTCGCGCGCCCGGCGCACGACCCGGCGCTGCCCGACCTCGCCGCGACCGCGACGGCGCGCCTGCTCGCGGCCCTCGCGGGCCGCGACCCGTCCGAACCGTGCTGGTCCTGGCACGACGCGGGGCGCACCGTGGGGTGGGTCGCCCGGCGCCAGGCCCACGAGGCCCTGGTGCACCGGGTCGACGCCGAGCAGACCGCGGGTCGCGACGTGACGGGCGCCGATCCGCAGGTCGCGGCGGACGGGGTCGACGAGGTCCTGCGCGTGCTGGTCGACGGGATCCCCGCCTGGGGGACGTTCACGCCCGACGGGAGCACGGTCTCGGTCGCGGTCGACGGGCCGGGGGAGACGCCGCGGTCGTGGGAGCTCGCGTTCGGGCGGCTCACCGGGGTCGGCCCCGAGTCGGGCACGGCGTACGACCTCGACTCGGCACAGCTCGTGGACCTGCCCGGTTCCACGACGGCCCAGGTCTCGGGTCCGGCGTGGGCGCTGGACCTGTGGTTGTGGGGCCGGGCGGACCGGCAGGGGCTGACGGTGCACGGCGACCCGGAGCTCGTGGACCGGCTGCGGGCCGTCGCGAGCGACGGGATGCAGTAGCCGCCCCTGAGCAGCCCTACTGCTCGGCCGACGAGTCGGGCCCGCGGCGCCCCGTGGTGGCGCGGCGCCCGTCGCGGTTCGCGCCGCGACCGGAGGAACGCGGCAGCGGGGAGTCGAGCCCGCCTCGTCCGGGGGCGGAGCCCGACGAGCCCGCGGTCCCCGCGCGGCCGGTGTCGGCAGCCTCGGCCGCGCGCTCCGACTCCTTCTCGTCGAGCTCCTCGAGCAGGTTGCGGATCTCGGAGCGCACGAAGTCGCGCGTCGCGACCTCGTTGAGCGCGATGCGCAGCGCGGCCATCTCCCGCGCGAGGTACTCGGTGTCGGCGAGGTTGCGCTCGCCGCGCTGGCGGTCCTGCTCGGCGCTCACGCGGTCGCGGTCCGTCTGGCGGTTCTGCGCGAGCAGGATGAGCGGGGCCGAGTACGACGCCTGGAGCGAGAGCATGAGGGTCAGCGCCGTGAAGCCCAGGGCCGCGGAGTCGAAGCGCAGAGACTCCGGGCCCCACGTGTTGAAGCCCAGCCACAGGAGGCAGAACACCGTCATGTAGAGCAGGAACCGCGGGGTGCCCATGAAGCGGGCGATGCCCTCGGAGATCTTGCCGAACGCGTCCTGCTCGACGCGGACGCGCGGCAGGAGGGTGCGGCGCGCGGCCTTGGGCGTGTCGAGGCGCTCAGCCACGGAGACCTCCTCGGCGGATCGGGAAGGCGGAGGACGCGGGGGTCTGCGTGCCGAGGCTCGACTCGTCCGCGTCGTCGTCGGTCTCGCGCCAGTCGTCGGGCAGCATGTGGTCGAGCACGTCGTCGACGCTGATGGCGCCCAGCAGGCGCTTCTCGTCGTCGAGCACGGGCAGGGCCAGCAGGTCGTACGCCGCGAGCAGGCGCGTGACGCGCCCGAGCGGCGCGTCGGGGCGCACCCACTCGATGTCGGAGTCGAGCACCGACCCGACCGACACGTGCGGGGGCTCGCGGAGGAGCTTCTGGAAGTGCACGACGCCGAGGAAGCGCCCGGTGGGCGTCTCGAGCGGTGGGCGCACGACGAACACGAGCGCGGCGAGCGCGGGCGGCAGGTCCTGCCGGCGGATCTGCGCGAGGGCCGTGGCGATCGTGGTCTCGGGGCCGAGGACCACGGGCTCGGTCGTCATGAGGCCGCCTGCGGTGTCCTCGTCGTACGCGAGGAGCCGGCGCACGTCGCGCGCCTCCTCGGGCTCCATGAGCTCGAGGAGCTCGGCCGCCTGCTCCTGGGGGAGCTCGTGCAGGAGGTCGGCGGCGTCGTCGGGCTGCATGGCCTCCAGGACGTCGGCCGCGCGGTCGGTGTCGAGGCCCGAGAGGATCGCGACCTGGTCGTCCTCGGGGAGCTCCTCGAGGACGTCGGCGAGGCGCTCGTTGTCGAGGGCCGTGGCGACCTCGAGGCGGCGCGTGTCGCCGAGGTCGTGCAGGACGTCGGCGAGGTCGGCGGGCTTGAGGTCGTCGTACGCCGCGAGCAGGCGGGCCGCGCCCTGGGTCTCGGGCGTCCCGGCGAGACCTGTGACCGCGCCGATCTCGACGACGAACGCGTCGCCGCGCCGCCGGATCCCCAGCGCGTTGGGGCTCGTGTGACGGCGCACGAAGAGCTGGTTGACGAGCCAGTCGCCCGTGCGCTGCTTCTCGATCGAGAGGTCCTCGACCGTCGCGGACCCCGAGCCGTCGACGAACTGCACGGTCCGGTCGAGCAGCTCGCTCACCGCGAGGGTCTCCATGGCGCGCTGCTCGAAGCGTCGCATGTTCACCAGGCCGGTGCTGATGACCTGCCCCGCGTCGATGCTCGTGACGCGGGTCAGGGGCAGGAAGACGCGTCGTCGTCCGGGCACCTCGACCACGAGGCCGACGGCGCGCGGGGCCCCCTTGGGGCGGAGGAGGACGACGACGTCACGCACGCGTCCTACCTGGTCACCGAGGGGGTCGAACACCGCCGTACCGGCCAGGCGCGCGACGAAGACGCGGGTAGTTGCACTCACGTCGCAAGACTACGCACCGCGCGGTGCGGTGGCGCCCCGACCGTCCGGGGACCTGGGGGAGAGGAGGTGCCGACCCTGTGCTGACCGTCTGCCGAGCGGTCGGGGCGGTGGTGGCGTGCTGGACGCCCGTCGCATTGTCTGCTTGAATCTGGCAGTAACAGACGTGAATCCGTCAGAATCAGTCAGACGGTCCACGAGGTGGTCCGGCTCGCAGCGCAGGCGCCGCGGCCCCGAGGCAGGGAGAGACGCATGGCACGCCACGAGGACCCGACCGTCGGTGACGCACCCGGTGGGCTCAGCAAGTCCGTCCGGTGGGAACGCATGCTCGCGCTGCTCGCCGACCGCCGGCGGCTGTCCGTGACCGAGGTGTCCGAGCAGTTCGGCATCTCCGAGTCGACCGTGCGCCGCGACTTCGACCAGATGGCCGACCGGCGCCTCGCGCACCGCACCCACGGCGGCGTCGTCGCGGCGTCCGTCGCCTACGGCCTTCCCGGTCGGTACGGCCAGCAGGTCGACGACCGCCAGCTCGTGGCCGAAGCCGCCGCCCGGCTGGTCGCGGAACGCCACACCGGCCAGCCCGTCGTCGGCTTCAACGGCGGTCGCACCACGACTCTCGTCGCGAAGGCGCTCGGCGAGATCTCCGACCAGGCGTCCGAGCAGGCGGCCCAGCACGGCGAGCACGTCTACACGGTCGTCACGAGCGCGCTCAACATCGCGACCGACCTCGTCCTGCGCCCGCAGGTACGGACCGTGTGCCTGGGCGGCACCGCCCGTGCGCAGTCCTACGAGCTCACCGGACCCCTCGCCGTGACGATGGCTCGGAGCCTGTGGCTCGACGTCCTCGTCGTCGGGATGGTCGGCATCGACGAGCACGCCGGGCTCACGTGCGCCGACCCCGACGAGGCGGGGGTCACGACCGCCCTGGTCGAGCACTCGCGCGCCGTGATCGCGGTCGGGACCTCGGACAAGCTCGGGGTCCGCTCGTTCGCACAGATCTGCGACCTGTCCGCCGTCACCACGCTCGTCACCGACGCCGGCGCGACCGAGGAGCAGCTCGCCCCCCTGCGGGACGCAGGGATCGAGGTCCTCGTCGTCCCCACGGCACCTCCCGCGCCTCCCAGCGTCCCGTCCACGACGTCCGCACCATGACGGACGCCGGGCGCGCGCGGTCCGCGCG
>NZ_JBHUAD010000256.1:0-5292 GCF_042789955.1 Oerskovia sp. NPDC056781 | reverse complement strand
GTCCCGCGACGCTCGTCGTCGGGACGGCCGGACCGGCGGCCCAGCCGGCGGCCCAGCCGGCCCGGTCCGACGACTCAGGCCGAGTCGCGCACCACGAGCGCGGGCTCGAACAGGACCGAGCGGACCGCGAGCGACGGGTCCTCGATGCGTTCGAGCAGGAGCCGGACCATCTCCCCCGCCATCTCCTCGACCGGCTGGCGCACGGTCGTCAGCGCGGGGCGAGCACGCTGCGCGAGCGCGGTGTCGTCGAACCCGATGACCGCGACGTCCTCGGGGACCCGGCGTCCGCTCTCCCGGAGCACGTCGATCACCCCCTGGGCCATGAGGTCGTTCCCGGCGAAGACCGCGTCGACGTCCGGCGCCTGCTCGAGCAGCGCCCGCATCGCGGCGTCGCCGCTCTCGATCGTGAAGTTCCCCTCGACCGAGGGCACGTAGGCGTGCCCGCGCCGCGCGAGCGCGTCGCGGAACCCGGCGAGCCGGTCGTTCGCCGCGGGCACCCCGAGCGGCCCCGACACCGCGGCCAGGGCGGTCCGGCCGTCGGCCAGGAAGTGCTCGGCGGCAAGCGCTCCCCCGTCACGGTTGGCCAGGTCGACGAAGCTGAGCGGGAGCGACGTCGCGGGGCGTGCGAACAGCACCGCGGGCCGTCCCGCCTCGACCAGGAGTGCGGGCAGCGGGTCGTCGGCGCGAGTCGAGACGTGCAGGACGCCGTCGGCGTTCCCCTGCCGCACGTACGAGACCACCTGGGCCCGCGCGGCGTCGTCCTCGGCCAGCATGAGGACCGGGTGGACGTCGTGCGGCCGCAGCGCCCGGACGATGCCCGCGACGATGCGTCCGAAGAACGGGTCGTCGAACACGTGACCCGCGTAGCGGCTCCCGCCCGACCCGGGGTCGGTCGCGGGGTCGGTCTCGGGGTCCGTCCCGGAGATCACGAGCGCGACGCTCCCGGTCCGGCGGGTCACGAGCGTGCGGGCCGCCCGGTGCGGGGCGTACCCCGTCGCGGCGACCGCGCTCAGCACGAGCTCCTGGAGGTCGGGCGCGACCTTGCGCTTGCCGTTGATGACGCGCGATGCGGTCGCGCGCGAGACTCCGGCGACGCGCGCGACGTCGTCGAGCGTCGGACCGGCGGGAGGACGGGGAGATGTCACGGGGCGACGCTAGCACTTGCGGGATAGCGCTTTCCCACGAGGCACCTGACCGAGACCGCCACCAAGCCCTGTGATTCCAACGATCCTGACGCAACAGCGCTACTTGCACCGCAAGGCTGGATTCACCCTGCGATCCCGATCTTGGGAACCGTTCCCTTGACAGGTCTCCAGAACGTCGGAATACTCCGAATTCGGGTAAGAGCGCTCTCCCATATGGATCCAGCTCGACGAAGAACTGACTCCCGGAGCCTGGCCGACGACGGCCAGGACTCCCGTCTCCCCCGAGAGGTAGAACATGAGACCCCCGCACACCCCTGCCCGCCCGCAGCACAGGAGACGGCGCAGCCTCACCGCGCTCGCGCTGTCGCTGCTCGTCGCCTCGGCGACCCTCGTGCCCGTCGGAGCGGCCGAGGCGGCCCCGACCCTCCTGTCCCAGGGCAGGCCCGCCACGGCGTCCTCGGTCGAGAACGCCGACTACACGCCCGCCTCGGCAGCCGTCGACGGGGACGCCGGCACCCGCTGGGCCAGCGCCTGGTCCGACCCCCAGTGGATACAGGTCGATCTCCAGCAGCGTGCGGCGATCGAGCGCGTCGAGCTCCGGTGGGAGACGGCGCACGCCAAGGCGTACAGGGTCCAGGTCTCGGACGACGCCACGACCTGGACCGACGTCTACTCGACGCAGTCCTCGCCGGGAGGCACCGAGACCCTTGCGGTCTCCGGCGCGGGTCGCTACGTCCGGCTCCTCGCGACGCAGCGCGCCACGGGCTACGGGAGCTCCCTGTGGGAGCTCAAGGTCTTCGGCACGCCAGGCGCCGGACCGGTCGACCCCGTCGACCCGACCGACCCCGACTACGTGAACCCGGGTCACCCGAACGTGCCCGTGCCGGACTCCGGCCCGAGCACGGTCAAGGTCGTGGGCGGCTCCGGTGACTGGGACCTCCAGGTCGACGGCAGGCCGTACACGGTCAAGGGCTTCACCTGGGGCCCGTCGTTCGCCTCGGCGGACCACTACATGGGTCCGCTCGTCGCCATGGGCGCCAACACGGTCCGCACGTGGGGCACGGGAGCCGACACGAAGCAGCTCCTCGACTCCGCGGCCGCTCACGACGTCCGCGTGGTCATGGGCTTCTGGCTCCTGCCGGGCGGCGGACCGGGCTCGGGCGGGTGCATCAACTACACGACCGACACGAGCTACAAGGCGACGACCAAGGCCGACATCCTCCACTGGGTCGAGACGTACGAGAACCACCCGGGCGTCCTGATGTGGAACATCGGCAACGAGGCCATCCTGGGCCTGCAGAACTGCTTCTCGGGCACGGTCCTCGAGGCCGAGCGCAACGCGTACGCCGCGTTCGTCAACGAGGTCAGCGTCGCGATCCACCAGGTCGACCCGAACCACCCCACGACCAACACCGACGCCTGGGCCGGCGCCTGGCCGTACCTCGAGGCCAACGCCCCGGACCTCGACCTGCTCTCGATCAACGCCTACGGCGACGTGTGCAACATCCGTGAGAACTGGGAGGCCGGCGGCTACGACAAGCCCTACCTGCTGACCGAGGGCGGAGCGGCCGGCGAGTGGGAGGTACCGGACGACGTCAACGGCGTCCCCGACGAGCCGACCGACATCGAGAAGGGCGCGGCGTACGTCTCGTCCTGGAATTGCCTCATGGAGCACGAGGGCAAGGCGCTCGGCGCGACGTTCTTCCACTACGGCACCGAGGGCGACTTCGGCGGCGTCTGGTTCAACGTGATCCCGGGCGACAACAAGCGTCTCGGCTACTACTCGATCGCCAAGGCGTGGGGCGTCGACACCTCCGCGATGAACACCCCGCCCCGCATCCGGAGCATGGACGTCCCGGGCTCGACGAGCGTCGTGGCCGGGTCCTCGGTGGACCTGAACCTGACCGTGACCGACCCCGACGGCGACCCGATCAACTACGTCGCCTTCTTCAACAGCAAGTACATCGACGGGGCGGGCGGGCTCGCCTGGACCGCGCTCACGCAGACCGGCCCCGGGAAGTTCACGGTCACCGCGCCCGAGCGCCTGGGCGTGTGGAAGGTCTACGTGTTCGCCGAGGACGGTCAGGGCAACGTGGGCGTCGAGACCCGCTCGCTGCGCGTCGTGCCGCCCGCGGTCCAGGGCACGAACGTCGCGCTGGGCAAGACCGCGACCGCGTCGAGCTTCGACCCGTGGAACGGCGACTACTCGGCCGCCCGTGCGGTCGACGGCGACCTGGGCACGCGCTGGGCGAGCCAGTGGGGCCCGACGGCCTGGTTCCAGGTCGACCTGGGCTCGGTCCAGTCGTTCGACCGCCTCCAGCTCGTGTGGGAGGCGGCCTACGGGAAGTCGTACGAGGTCCAGACCTCGACCGACGGCTCGACGTGGACGACCGTCAGGACCGTCACGGGCGGCAACGGCGGCGTCGACGACCTCGACGTCGCGGGGACCGGGCGCTACGTGCGTCTGAACCTCACGGAGCGCGGCACGGAGTGGGGCTACTCGCTCTTCGAGCTCGGCGTCTACCGGCGCTGACGAGACCCCGGGTGGGAGCAGCGCCCCTGCTCCCACCCGGCCCGCGCCCGGGGGCCACCGCACGGTGGTGGGCGCGTCGCGCTCCGGCGCGACCTCCCGACGACGACGTCACAGGAGGAAGCATGCATCGCACCGTTCCCACGTCCCGCCTCGCGCGCGGGCACACGTCCCGCCCGGCTCCCCGCGCCCGACGGCGCACGCGCGCCCTGGTCGGGTCGCTCGCGGTCGCCGCTCTGGTCACCTCGTCCGCGGTCGCGCTCGGCGTGGCCGGCCCGGCGACCGCCGCACCCGGGACCCTGCTCTCGCAGGGCGCCGCGACCGAGGCGTCGAGCTCCGAGTCCGGCGGGCTCGGTCCGCGGTTCGCGGTCGACGGCGACCGGTCGACCCGGTGGGCCAGCTCGCCGGGCGACGACCAGTGGTTCCGCGTGGACCTGGGCCGCTCGTTCGCGCTCGACCGGGTGGTCCTCGACTGGGAGGCCGCGTACGGCAGGGCGTTCACCGTCCAGGTGTCCGACGACGCCGCGACCTGGTCGACGGCGGCGACCGTCACGGCCGGCACGGGCGGGCTCCAGTCGCTCGACGTCGAGGCGACGGGACGCTACGTCCAACTCGTCGGGACCCAGCGCGCCACGGGCTACGGCTACTCGCTGTTCGAGCTCCAGGTCTTCGGCGACGGCACGCCGGTCGAGGTCCCGCAGACCCCGGGGTTCGACGACGAGGTCACGCACCACGAGTTCCAGGCGAACTGCTCGTTCTCGCACTTCGCGAACGACGACCCCATCGTCTTCCCGGGCCAGCCGGGCGCCTCGCACCTGCACACGTTCGTCGGCAACCGGTCGACGAACGCCTTCACGACCCCGGAGTCGCTCTTCGCGAGCACCGACTCGACGTGCACGGTCCCCCAGGACCACTCGTCGTACTGGTTCCCCGCGCTGTACCGCGGGGACACGCCGATCGCCCCGGACATCCCCATGACGATCTACTACAAGTCGGGGATCGACGACTACACCCGGGTCGTCCCGTTCCCCGCGGGCCTGGAGTTCGTCGCGGGCGACATGATGGCCACGGTCGACTCGTTCCGCACGGCCCCGGGCGCGGTCGAGGGCTGGGAGTGCGGCGAGATCTCCAAGAGCTGGTCCATCCCGGACCACTGCGACCCGGGCAGCCAGCTCAACCTGCGGTACCAGTCGCCGAGCTGCTGGGACGGCAAGCACCTGACGCCCGGTGCGGCCTCGCACATGGGGCACGGCACGCACATGGCCTACCCGGTCGCCGGACAGTGCCCCCTGACCCACCCGGTCGCGGTGCCCATGCTCGAGTTCAAGATCGCCTGGCCCGTGAGCGGTGACATGTCGGACGTGCGCCTGGCCAGCGGATCGGACCAGTCCTGGCACTACGACTTCGTCAACGCCTGGGAGCAGGACGTGCTCGCGGCGCTCGTGAAGCAGTGCATCAACGGCGGTCTCCAGTGCAACCCGCGCGGGTACGACCTCTACAAGCCGCACCGCGGGACGGTCCTCGACGAGGACTTCGACCTCGTGGGCTGACCGGCGACGCCCCGGGGCGACCCCGGGCGACCCGAAGACGACGCAGGGCCCGGAGCCGTCAGGGGGC
>NZ_JBHUAD010000255.1:0-5300 GCF_042789955.1 Oerskovia sp. NPDC056781 | reverse complement strand
CTCACCCTCAGCGGTGCGCCCGCGCCCGCCGCCGGCCGGCACGGGCGGAGGGCTCAGCGGGTCATGACCGGCGACGACTCGCGGCGACCCGCAGCGTCGCACCGCCCGCGACCAGGAGCACCGCGCCCCCGAGGAGTGCGAGCGGCACCGTGACGCCGGTGTTGGACAACCGGTCGACGCCGGGCCCCGGGCGTGCCGGGCTCATGTCGAGCGTGTTGGTCACGACGACCCCGACCACGGTGCCGTCCCCGACGCGGACCTGCTCGGTGCTGAGGACGGCCTCGGTCCAGGTGGCACCGGCGACCGGCGCGGGCGCCTCCTCGACGAGCGTCACGAGGGCGCCGTAGGGAAGGGGCTCGCTGACGACGGGCACGCCGTCGGCTGCGACGACCACGGTACCCTCGCCCGCTGCGAAGCCGTCCCCCGCAGGGTAGGTGTAGCGCACGACGAACTCGGCGTCGGGCGGCAGGAGGTGCGCCCCGGTGCCGACGACGTCCTTGCGCACCGAGAGGTACCCGGTCGTCCGCTCGATCGAGTTGACGACGTCGAGCGCGTAGGTCGCGTCCTTCGTGACGACGAAGCTGTTCGCCGCCTCGTACGTCGGGGCCGACCAGGTGCCGCCCTCGACAGCCTCGGGGGAGTTCTCCCTGACCGTGACCACGGCCCCGGCGGGGACGTCGCGGACCGTCACCGTGGTGCCGTCACCGGGGACCGGGACCGTCGTCGGCTCGAGGGCCGACCAGGTGTCCCCTGCGGGGTAGGAGTAGGTGAACGTGTACTCGTCCTCGGGTGAGACGAGCGTGGCCCCGGACCCCTCGACACGCTTGGAGAGCGCGAACGCGCCGACGTCCCGCGTGATCGCGTTGGTGAGCGTGACCTCGCTCGTCGTCCCGTCGCCGATCGTCACGGCCGAGGGCGCGAAGACGCCCACCTCGCCCCAGGTGGCTCCTGCGACGTCGGCCGGGGGGAGCTCGGAGAGGGTCAGGACGGCGCCGTAGGGCAGGGGGCCGCTCGTGACGGCCTCGCCGTCCGCCGGCACGACGAGCAGGCCGTCACCCGCCGCGAAGCCCGTGCCCGCAGGGTACGTGTAGCGCACGACGAACGTGTCGTCGGCGGGCACGAGCCCGGCGCCCGTCCCCTCGATCGCCTTGCGGACCGAGACGAACCCCGCGTTCAGCGTGATGACGTTGTCGAGGTCGACGGCCACGACGTCGTCCTTGATCACGGTGAACGTCTGCTCGCTGAACGTCGGTTCGCCCCAGGTGCCGCCTTCCACCTCGTCGAGGACCTCCGCGAGCGTGACGCGGGCGCCCGCGGGCACCTGGTCGACCACGACCGCGGGCTCGCCGGCCGTGACGGTCACCTCGCCGGTGCCCGGCTCGTCGATGCCCTGGGACAGGTCGGCGGGGTAGGACCACCGGACCGTGAACGTGGGGTCGGTGACGAGCCCGGCCGCGTCCCCCGTGAGGTGCTTGGTGACGCTGAACGCGCCGAGGTCGCGCGTCAGGGTGTTGGTGACGGTCACGTCCACGGTGCCGCTCGCACCGGTCACGAGCACCTCGGAGGGCGAGACGGCGGGCGACGACCAGGTGCCGCCCGGGACCTTCGTCGGGGCGGGCTCGGTGAAGCGGACCGTCGCCCCGACCGGGAGGTCGGGGACCGAGACCTGGTCACCCGTCGCGGGCAGGGTCACGCGGCCGCTGCCTGCCCCGATACCGCGGCCGGGGACGGCGTCCCAGGCGTAGGCCAGGGTGAACGACAGGTCCTGAGGGAGGCGGAGGCCGTCGTCGTTGACGACGACCTTGTGGGCCTGGACGCCCGCGCGGGCGAGGGTCGCCCGGTTGACCAGGCGGATCTCGGTGACGCCACCGAGGTTCGACCGGTCGGCGCCGAAGGTCAGCTCGAGGCGCTCGGAGGTGGTGCCGTCCGGCTGGACGAAGACGGGGTCGGCCCAGGTGACGTTCTCCGGGCCGGTGGGTGTGATCTCCTCGAGGCGGACCGTGGTGCCCTTGAAGAGCTCGTCGGTGAGGAAGGTCTCGCCGGCGCGCAGCTCGACGGTGCGCTCGTCGGTGACCTTGCCGTCGAGAAGCGCGGTGTAGCGCACGCTGAACGCCGAGGTCAGGGTCGTGTCGCCGTGGAGCTCCTTGGTGAGCTGGAGCTTGCCGAAGTTGCGGCCGACGACGGTGCCGGAGCCCGACCAGCGCGTGGCCTGGCCCGTGACGACGTGCGAGACGTCTCCCTCGACCGTGTACCGGGCGGTGTTCGCGTACGTGGTGGCCTTGCCCTCGTCGAGGGCGCGCACGGTCCACTCGACGCGGTACACCGACCCGGTCAGGCCTGTGTGGCCTGCGGGGAGGGACTCGCCCGCGGCACCGGCGACCGAGGTGAACTCGACCCGGAGCCCGTCCGGGGAGACGGTGACGTCGGAGGGCTCCTTGGCCCGGAGGTCGGCCTGCTCGCGGCCGAGCCGGTCGTAGCTCGTGGACCGGCCCTCGTAGACGGTCGGCGTGCCGAGCAGCTCGTACGCGGCGGGGTCGAGCAGGTCCTCGACGACGACGTCGAGGCCTGCGGGCATGCCGTCGCTCGGTGCGGGGACCGACACCGTCCAGGTGATCGTGTCGGTGAGGTTGTCGTACCAGCCCCACTTGCCCTGGCCCTGGCCCTGGTAGGTGCAGCTCTGGGTGCAGCGGTCGGGGTTGGGCGTGACGGTCACGGTGAGGGGGCCGTCGACGGTACCGAAGTCGAACACGTGCTCGACCGTCTCGAGGTTCTCGAGCCAGACGTCGGCCCGGACGGTGAACTCTCCGCTCATGGCGAGCTCGTGCCCGTCGACGTACGCGGGGTCGACCGTGCACGTGATGGTCGTCGCGCCGACGACGCACTCACCGGCAGGGCCGCCGTCGGGCGCGATCATCGCGAACCGGTCCGCGCGCCCGGTGAGTCCCGCCGGGAGGTCGACGGTCACGCTCACGGGGTTCGTCGCCTCGCCGGGGACGCTCCACCGCACGGTGAGCTCCTGGGTGCTGCCGTCGGCGAACTCCTGCTTGCTGAACGAGATGCTGTCGACGGAGATCGGGGTCCCCGTCGCCGCCTGGGCGGTCAGGGCGCTCGTGGTCACCACGGAGGCGAGCGCGAGGAGGAGGGTCAGCAGGAAGGCGACCGGTGATCGTCGTCCGGTCGTCCTCCGGTCGGGCAGGGCAGTCACGTCTCACGGGTCCTTTCGTCGCGCGGCGGTGCCGCGGCGCGCCCGGCGGATCCGGACACTCCCGGGGAGACATCGCCCGTGCGCAGACATGACGCCACATTCCGGTGATACCGGTCACAGACTTAGACGTGCGTACCAGAACGTGTTGTCCGGTGCGGTGACGAACGCTCGCCGCGCGACCGTCCGCCGCGTCCCCCCGCGCCCCGCCCACGCGGGATGATGGTCCGGTGCCCACAGCCCCGCACCGAGGTCTCGTGGTGAGCCCCGCGCTGACGATCCCCGACACCGAGCTCACCTGGCGGTTCTCGCGCGCCTCCGGCCCCGGCGGTCAGGGCGTCAACACCACGGACTCGCGCGTCGAGCTGTCGTGGGACGTCGCGTCGTCGGCCGTCCTGAGCGACGCGCAGCGCGCGCGCCTCGTCGAGCGCCTCGACAAGAGGCTCGTCGGGGGAGTGCTCACCGTGACGGCCTCGGAGCACCGCGAGCAGCTCCGCAACCGGGCCGCTGCGCGGACGCGCCTCGCAGCGCTCGTCGCGGACGGCCTCGCCCCGCCGGCGCGGCAGCGGCGTGCGACCCGCCCCACGCGCGGTTCGCAGGAGCGTCGCCTCGCCGCGAAGAAGCAGCGGACCACGACCAAGCAGATGCGCCGTCGCCCCACGGACTGACGGTGCCCGACCGGCCGGCGGTGCCCGACGGCGGCGCGCACCCGTGCGCCCGCCTCACCGTTCCGGCGGCGGGACAGCACGACGGCGGCGCACCGGTCCGTGGACCGGCACGCCGCCGTCGTTCGACGGGCTCAGAGGCCCGGAGAGCTGCGGATCAGAAGAGCGGCTCGGTCGAGATCTCCTCGGCGGACGGGGCGACGACCTGCAGGTCCTCGCCCCAGTGGGAGAACGTCATCTCCATGCTCGTCCCCATGAGGTCCATGACGACCTTGCGCATGAGGTCGTCACCGTCGATCCAGTACTGGTACGTCAGCGTCTCGGGAAGAGCGGCGCCCGCAGCCTCCGCCTGCTCCGCCACCGAACCCGTGAGCTGGGTGGTGTCGACCACGACCGTGTACGGCTGGGCCTTGACGCCGTCGACGTCCACGGGGTCGCCGTCCTTCTCGACGCTCTTGATCGCGCCGTCGAGCGCCTCGACGCTCGCCGTGGGGTCCATCTGCTCGGTGAGGCCCTCGAACTGGGACGCCATGGGGTTGGACTCGTCGGCGGGGTCGATCGCGACGAACTTGTTCTGGCTGAGCTCGCCCAGGTTCATGTAGAAGACGCCGTCGACGAAGCGGATCTGCATCTCGCCCGAGCCCGGGACCGTCATGGTCATGGCGAGGTTCTGCGAGCCGTCCTTGAAGACGATGTCGCCGGTCATGTCCATGCTGGTGCCCTCGACCGAGGTCGAGGTCGCCATGGTCACGCTGCCCGCCGCGAGCTGCGCGTCGGTGATGCGCTGCACGAAGTTCTCGGCAGTGAGGTCCGACGACGAGTCCTTCGCGGGGGCCTTCTCCCCCTCGGACGTCGCGGCCGAGGAGGACGCAGGGGCGTCGTTGCCCGACGAGCAGGCGGCGAGGCCGAGGACCCCGACGGACGCGACGGACAGGACGGCGATACTGCGGACGAGACGCACGAAGAAAGCTCCCTCAGGGGTGGTGGGGTGAGTGGTGGCTCGGTGGCCACGAGATCAACTGTGGGGGGTGGAGGGTGCTCGCCGCAATGGGGAGCGCTCCCCATGGCGGGTGATG
Organism: Oerskovia sp. NPDC056781; assembly: GCF_042789955.1. Lineage (NCBI taxonomy): Bacteria > Bacillati > Actinomycetota > Actinomycetes > Micrococcales > Cellulomonadaceae > Oerskovia > Oerskovia sp. NPDC056781. Next base: position 357 of record NZ_JBHUAD010000255.1, on the reverse strand, counting down.
TGCCCCGTGGAGGGGCTGACCGGGGCAGGATACGCAGTGACCCGGTACCGACCGGTGCCGGGAACGGAGGGAAGGACGAGGACATGAGCGAGTCGAAGGGTGGCGCCCTGGGCGGCCTGGGCGGGTTCGTCGAGAAGGCCAAGGAGGCCCTGACGGACGAGCGCATCGATCAGGTCGCGGATCTGGTCAAGGGCCGCACGTCGGACTCGGTCGACAAGCACGTCGACACGGTCGCCGAGCAGGCCAAGAAGCTCAACGACTGAGCCGAGCGTCTACGGGGCGGTCCCGCCGGGGCCGCCCCGCTGCGCGTCGCGGGCAGGTCCGGGCACCCCGCTGAGGGGGGGAGCGGCGCCGTCG
>NZ_JBHUAD010000254.1:0-5301 GCF_042789955.1 Oerskovia sp. NPDC056781 | reverse complement strand
GGGCCCGCAGCGCACGCTGCGGGCCCTTCGGTCTGCGGAGGATGGGGGATTCGAACCCCCGAGGGCTTTTAACCCAACACGCTTTCCAAGCGTGCGCCATAGGCCACTAGGCGAATCCTCCGTGCTGCAGCGTCGACCCACGCGGGGCGTCAGGCAGCGTGTCGAGAATACCGGACGCCGGGCCTGCGACCGAATCGGCTCGTCCGGGGCCGTGCCGCCCCGTCTCAGGAGGGCCGGTTTCGGACGACCCGCCCTCCTGGGCTAGGCTGGGTCCAGACCCCTCGTGCGGCACTATCTCACTGAACTCCCCCAGGGCCGGAAGGCAGCAAGGGCAGGTGGGCTCTGGTGGGTGCACGGGGGGTCCTTTCGTGTCCGGAGCCCGGGCGCTCCGGAGTGTGGCCTGCGTCATAGGCGACGTGGTGATATCGCCACAGAACATGACATGTCGCCCGCGTTTGACCATGATGCGGATAGTTTTCCGTCCAGCATCTGGAATATCGACCATCGCAGTGGTTTTGAGGCGTCGAGCGTGCGCATCATGGAGCCATGACCCGCCCCACGAGCACCGAGCTCACGACGCACCGCGCAGCAGTCCGCTGCCGAATGTCGTGTCGCTCCGTCCTGCGTGGCGCCGGTCGAATGTGCTGTCAGCTCTGACCTGACCCCAGCACCGCACCGCCCGCTTCGCGAGCGCAGCCCGGAGACGACCGGAGCCCGCGCCGCAGCGCCCGCCTCATCCCCTCCTGAACCACCGACCACCGGTGACGTGTCCTCGCGACGCGCGCTCCGTCGTCGGGCAGGAGGACGTTCCACCTCCCACCCCGTCACCACCGTGACGCCCCCCACGGACGCCCCGCGACAACCGCCGGCGCCCGTCACCGGAAGGACAGCCCATGCTCCGCAAGAACCTGACCCTCGCCGCCGTCGCGGCCGCCGCCGCCCTCACCCTCGGTGCGTGCGCCACGACGCCCGCCGACAGCGGCGCCTCCGGCGGCGGCTCGGCGGACGACGTCGTGAAGATCGGTGTGGTCGGTGCAGCCGACGACAAGTGGGCCGTGTTCGAGAAGGTCGCCAAGGAAGAGGGCCTGAACATCGAGATCGTCGACTTCGGCGACTACCAGCAGGCCAACCCGGCGCTCGCGCAGGACCAGATCGACCTCAACCAGTTCCAGCACCTGCAGTTCCTCGCGGGCTACAACGTCGAGGCCGGCGACGACCTCCAGCCGATCGGCGCGACCGCGGTCTACCCGCTCGCGCTCTACTCGACCAAGCACACGGCGCTCGAGGACATCCCGGCGGGCGGTGAGATCGCGGTCCCCAACGACGCGACCAACCTCGCCCGCGCCCTGCTGGTGCTCCAGGAGGCGAAGCTCATCGAGCTCAAGGACGGCGGCAGCTCGCTGTCGACCGAGGCCGACGTGCTCCCGTCGTCGAAGGTCAAGGTCACCCCGGTCGACGCCGCGCAGACCGCGATCTCGCTCCAGTCCGTCGACGGCGCGATCATCAACAACGACTTCCTCGAGGACGCCGGGCTCGCCCCCGAGGACGCCCTGTTCCAGGACGACCCCGACTCCGCCGCCTCCGAGCCCTACATCAACGTGTGGGTCGCCCGTGCCGCGGACAAGGACGACGAGACGCTCCTGAAGATCGCCGCCCTCTCGCAGAACGAAGAGGTCGTCGCCGCAGAGAAGAAGGCCTCGGGCGGCACCGCGGTCATCAAGGACAACTCCGCGGCCGACCTCCAGGAGATCCTCGCGGGGATCGAGGAGAACTACCGCGCCCAGGGCTGACCCCTCGGCACGAGCCACCGGTGCCCGACGGCGTCACTCACCTGACGCCGTCGGGCTCCCGCGTGCCCTCGCCCGACGCACCACCCGCGTGTTGGACTGTCCGTACACGCCTGTCGTCCCCCGCACACGACGCGTGGCCGCGCGGCTCTCACGAGGAGCCCGGGCCGCCGTACCCCCGCACGAGAGGTTCCTCCGTGAGCATCACCTCGGACACGATGGTCAGCTTCCGCGACGCGACGAAGGTCTTCGGGACCGGTCCGTCCGCCGTGGCCGCCGTCGACGGCGTCACCCTGGACATCCGGGCGGGTGAGATCTTCGGCGTCATCGGCTACTCGGGCGCGGGCAAGAGCACGCTCGTCCGGCTCATCAACGCCCTCGAACCCGTCACCAGCGGGAGCGTCGTCGTCGACGGCGACGAGGTGAGCGCCCTCGGCGAGCGCGAGCTGCGGCCCGTGCGCGCGAGCATCGGCATGATCTTCCAGCAGTTCAACCTCTTGTCCTCGCGGACCGTCGCCGGGAACGTGGCCTACGCGCTCAAGGTCGCGGGCTGGGACAAGCCCCGCCGCGAGGCCCGCGTCGCCGAGCTGCTCGAGTTCGTCGGCCTGTCCGACAAGGCCAGGGCCTACCCTTCGCAGCTCTCCGGCGGCCAGAAGCAGCGCGTCGGGATCGCCCGCGCGCTCGCCACCTCGCCCAAGATCCTGCTCGCCGACGAGGCCACGAGCGCCCTCGACCCCGAGACCACGCGCGACGTCCTCGCGCTCCTGCGCCGCGTCAACGCCGAGCTCGGCGTGACGATCGTCGTCATCACGCACGAGATGGACGTCGTGCGCTCGACGTGCCACCGCGTCGCGGTCATGGAGCACGGCAAGGTCGTCGAGGTCGGCGAGGTCTACGACGTGTTCTCGTCGCCGAAGGCGCCCGCGACCAAGAAGTTCGTCGGGACGGCGCTGCGCGACAGGCCCGGCCCCGAGGCGCTCGAACGCCTGCGGCGCCGGCACCCCGGGCGCCTCGTGACGGTCGGCGTCCACGAGGACGGGACCTCGGGCGCGAGCCTGACGCGGCTCCTGCGCGAGCACGGTCTCGACGGCGCCGTGGTCTTCGGCGGCATCTCCGAGATCGGGGAGCGGCCCTTCGGCTCCCTCACCCTCGAGCTCGCGGGCGACGACGCGACCATCGCGGCGTTCCTCACCGAGCTCGCGGCGACCACCGACGTCGTGGACCTTGGAACCGCCGCGGACCCGCGCGACGACCCGCGCGTCGTGGCCGGGGCGAGCGACGAGTCGGGAGAGGCCGACGACGCGACCGGGGCTCCGCCGTCGGGCCGCGTCGACGAACCCGACCCGCGCGACGCCTGGCAGAGCGAGAGGTGGCCCGGGACGGGAGGCCCCGGCGGCACCCAGGGAACCCAGCCCGGTGACTTCGGCGGCGCGCCCGGCGCGTTCGGAGGGAAGCGATGAACCGCGACTGGTCCACCCTGTGGCCGATCCTGCTGTCCTCGCTGGGCGAGACCCTCTACATGGTCTCGATCGCGCTCCTCGCGGGCGGGCTCAGCGGCCTGGTGCTGGGGCTCGCGCTCTACTGCACCCGCAAGGGCAACCTGCTGGCGAACAGCGTGGTGTTCAACGTCCTCAACGTGCTCGTCAACATCGTCCGGCCCATCCCGTTCATCATCTTCCTGACGATGATCTACCCCGTGACGCTCGCGGTCGTCGGGACGACGATCGGTACCGAGGCGTTCATCCTGCCGCTGTCCGTCATGACGGCGTTCGGGACCTCGCGCATCGTCGAGCAGAACCTCGTGAGCATCGACCCGGGCGTGGTCGAGGCCGCGCGCGCCATGGGCGCCTCGCCGTGGCGGATCATCCGGACCGTGCTCATCCCCGAGGCCCTCGCGCCGCTCATCCTGGGCTACACCTTCATCTTCGTGGCCGTGATCGACATGTCCGCGATGGCCGGCTACATCGGTGGCGGTGGCCTGGGCGACTTCGCGATCCGGTACGGCTACCAGCGCTACAACTGGGCCGTGACGGCCGTGACGGTCCTGGTCATCATCGTGATCGTGCAGGTCGTCCAGTTCTTCGGCAACTGGCTCGCGCGCAAGGTCCTGCGGCGCTGAGGCACTGCCGTCGGTGGGCCGACGGGCCGATGGCGGGGCCCCGGGCAGCACGCCTGGGGACCCGCTGTGCGGGCTGTCAGCCATGCCGTCTAGAGTTGCCGGGGTGAGCACCGCCCTGTACCGCCGCTACCGGCCAGAGACCTTCGCCGAGGTCATCGGGCAGGACCACGTCACCGGACCCCTGCGGCAGGCGCTGCGCAGCGGACGCGTGAACCACGCCTACCTCTTCTCGGGGCCCCGTGGCTGCGGCAAGACGACCTCGGCGCGCATCCTCGCGCGCACCCTGAACTGCGCGCGCAACACCGAGGAGACGCCCATCGACACCCCCTGCGGGGAGTGCTCGTCGTGCGTCGAGCTCGCGCGCGGCGGCTCGGGCAGCCTCGACGTGATCGAGATCGACGCGGCGTCGCACAACGGTGTCGACGACGCCCGCGAGCTCCGCGAGCGCGCGACCTTCGCGCCCGCCCGCGACCGGTACAAGATCTTCATCCTCGACGAGGCCCACATGGTCACGCCGCAGGGTTTCAACGCGCTCCTCAAGCTCGTCGAGGAGCCCCCGCCGCACGTGAAGTTCATCTTCGCGACGACCGAGCCGGACAAGGTCATCGGGACCATCCGCTCGCGCACGCACCACTACCCCTTCCGCCTCGTCCCGCCGGACGTGCTGGGGCCGTACCTCGAGCAGCTCTGCGCCGCGGAGGGCGTGACCATCGGCACGGGAGTCGTGCCGCTCGTCGTGCGCTCGGGCGGTGGCTCGGTCCGCGACTCGCTGTCCGTCATGGACCAGCTCATCGCGGGCGCCGAGGCCGGGAACGTCGACTACGAGCGCGCCGTGGACCTCCTGGGCTTCACGCACGCCTCGCTGCTCGACGACGTCGTGGAAGCCCTCGCGGCCCGTGACGGCGCGAGCATCTTCCGCGTCGTCGAGCAGATCATCACCACGGGGCACGAGCCGCGCCGCTTCGTCGAGGACCTCCTCGAACGCCTGCGCGACCTCATCGTCATCTCCGTCTCCGGCGGGGCCGCGGACGCCGTGCTGCGCGACGTCCCGTCCGACCAGCTCGACCGCATGAAGGCCCAGGCGCAGAACCTCGGCGCGGCCGAGCTCTCGCGCGCGGCGGACCTCGTCAACGCGGCGCTCACCGAGATGAGCGGCGCCACGTCGCCGCGCCTGCACCTCGAGCTCCTGTGCGCGCGCCTCCTGCTCCCCGGCGTGGACGACGGCGCCGCGGGGCTCGCGGCCCGCATCGACCGGTTGGAGCGGGGCGGGCTGGACAGCGGCATCGTGCCTGGCGCGCCGCGACCCGGCGCGCCCGAGAGCCTCGGCGCTGCCGCGCCTCGCGGGCCGCGGGTCGAGGACGACGCACCCGCCGCCCCTGTGAGCGGGCTCAGCGG
>NZ_JBHUAD010000253.1:0-5326 GCF_042789955.1 Oerskovia sp. NPDC056781 | reverse complement strand
GCCCCGCGGCGGGTGCCGCCTGCGCCCTACTCGGCGGCGGCGGCGGCCAGGTCGGCCTGGTACTGCGCCAGGTCGGAGGCGCCGGAGGTGAACTTGCTCGTCGCGTCCGAGATGGCGTTGAGCACGGCGACCGAGGCGGCCGCACCGTGGGCGAGCGACGGCACGATCGTGTCGTCCGCGAACGAGGTGATGGCGGTCTGCTGGTACTCGGAGAAGTCAGCAGGGTCCGCGTCGGTGCGGGCCGGGATGGAGCCCTTGGCCTTGTTGAACGCCGTCTGGCCCTCGAGGCTCGAGACCGTCTCGATCCAGGCCTTGGCGCCGTCCGCGTTCTTGGCGCCCACGGGGAGCGTGAACGAGTCGGCGAGGAATCCGAACATGCCGTCCGTCCCGGGGACCGGGAAGTAGGTGAAGTCGGTGCCGGCGGTCTTGCCTGCCTCCTCGAACGCCGCCACGGCCCAGTCGCCCATGACGTTGAACGCGGCGTCGCCGTCCATGACGAGCTGGGTGGCCTCGGGCCAGTCCAGGCCGTCGCGGTCGGTGTTGGTGTAGCTCATGAGCTTCTGGAAGTCCTCGAGAGCGGCCGTGACCTCGGGGCTCTCCCAGTCGGTCGTGCCGTCCCACAGCCCGTTGTAGGCCTCGGCGCCGAGGTCAGCCATGAGGATCGTCTCGAGCAGGTTGACCTGGGTCCAGGTCTGGCCGACCGAGAGGGCGGTCTTGCCCGTGGCCTGGACCGCGTCGAGGGCCGCGAACCAGTCGTCGAGGGTCGCGTACGTCGCTGCAGGGTCGAGGCCCGCCTCGGTCAGTACCGCGGGGTTTGCCCAGACCATGTTCGAGCGGTGGATGTTGGACGGCATCGAGTAGATCTTGCCGTCGACAGTCAGGAGGTCGATGAGGTCCTGCGGGAAGACGTCCGTGACCCCGAACTCGTCGTACAGGTCGGAGATGTCCTCGATCTGGGCGGCGTCGATGTAGTCGGTGAGCTCGGCCCCCGCGTGTGCCTGGAAGGTGTCCGGCGGGTCGTTGGCCTGGAGCCGGGTCTGGAGCAGGTCCTTGGCGGCCGATCCGGCGCCGCCGGCCACCGCGCCGTTCACGAAGGTGTAGTCGGGGTTCTGCTCGTCGAAGACCGAGACGAGGGCGTCGAGGCCGGCCTTCTCGGAGCCGGCGGCCCACCAGGTGAAGACCTCGACGTCGCCGCCCGCAGCATCACCCGAGCCGCCCGAGGTGGAATCGCTACCAGAGTCGCCGCTGCAAGCCGCGAGGGCCAGGAGGGCTGCGGTGCCCACCAGTGCCCCGGCGACGCGTAATCCGTTACGCATGGGGTCCTACTTTCGTCGTTGACAGCGCTGTCAGGAACAGGTCGAACGTAAGACCGTGCACCGGGGTCTGTCAAAGAGGTGCGCCGAATCGTTACCTCGGGGAGACCTGGGCGGGGTTCGAAGAGGACGACGACGACAAAGCGACCGACCCGGCAGGTCCGCACGCCCAGGGTCGACCGGCCGCCGCGCACGCCGAGCATCTCGCCGGACCCGTCGCACCGCGCCGTCAGGTCACCGTCCTGCCGGGACCTCCACCGCGGTGAGGCGCGGCGTGATCTCCCCGGAGCCCCGGGGGATCAGCACGGTCGGGACGATGCGCAGCCGGGGGGCACCCCCGGGCGACTCGATGCGGTCGACCGCGAGCCGCGCGGCCTCCTGGCCCATCACGGAGATCTCGTACCCGACGACTGTCACGTCGAGGACGTCCGCGAGCTCGAAGTCGTCGAACCCGACGAGGGCGACGTCGCGGCGCGTGCCGTGACCGGTGCGCAGCGCCCGGAGCGCGCCCTGGGTGATCTTGTTGTTGGCCGTGAGGATCGCGGTGGGCGGCTCGTCGAGCGCGAGGAGCCCCTCGACCGCCTCGCGGGCCGTCGCGGCGCCGTGCAGCCCGTCGCGTACGTAGCGCTCGGGGTCCTCGATCCCGGCGTCGCGCAGCGCGGCGACGAAGCCCTCGTGCCGTTCGCGGAACGTCCACAGGCGGGACAGGTCGCCGGCGAGCGCGATCCGGCGGTGTCCCTGTGCGAGCAGGTGGCGGGTCGCGGCGGCGGCGCCGGCGCGGTTGTCGAGGACGACGGTGTCCGCCTCGATCCCGCTCGGCGGGCGGTCGAGGAACACGACGGGCACGCCGGTCGCGAGCTCGGCATGGAGGTAGGAGTGGTCGGCGGCCGTGGGGGCGATGAACAGGGCGGCGACGCGTCGTTCGATCAGCGCGTCGATGAGCTCGCGCTCCTGGTCAGCGTCCTCGTCGGAGCTCGTGGTGATGAGCTGGAGCCCGTGCTTGCGCAGCTCGCGCTCGATCCCGCCCGCGAGGTCCGAGTAGAAAGGGTTCGCGATGTCTCCCGTCACGAACCCGACGAGCCGGGAGCCTCCTCCGCGTGCGAGGTCCGCTGCGACGGCGTTGCGCCGGAACCCGAGCGCGTCGGCGGCTGCCCTCACCTTGAGGCGGGTCGCCTCGGCGACGCTGGGCTCGTTGTTGAGCACGCGGGACGCCGTCTTGAGGCTGACTCCCGCGGCCTCGGCCACCGCGGCGAGGGTCGGGCGACCTCCGCCGCGTGCGGTGCGGCCTCCTGCGGCCATGTGCACCCACCCCCGCACGGTTCGACTGGCGGGATTCTTCCACACCCGCGGCTGGCTCCGCCCCGACGTGCCACGCCCGACGCGGTTCGGGCGGCCAGGACCGTCCGGCGTTCCTGGGGCGAGTAGACCCTGAAACTGACAGCGCTGTCAAGAGCGACGTGCGCCCACCCCTCGCCGTCCCTCCGTGAGACCGCACCCGCGCCCCGCGCCAGGGGCACGCCGGACCGATTCGTGGCCACCCGACGCTCTCCGCTAGCCTTCGATCGCCCTGTCGGTCCAGGACGCCGCCGGCGGGTTGCACGCAGGCGACCAGAGCAGCAGGAGGCGTCATGGGTCGCACCGCTCCGGGGTGGTATCCCGACCCCTCCGCAGCCGGTACGGAGCGGTGGTTCGACGGCGACCGCTGGTCCCAGCACACCCGTCCCACGGTCCTGCCCACCAGCACTCAGCGCCTCCCCCTCGGCGTCGGGACGCTCGGCGGCGACGCGCCCCGTCCGACGAACCCGCCGGGTGAAAAGTCCCCCGGCATGCCGTTCGCCGAGGTCCGCCCGGCGGTCGACGAGCAGCCCGCGTCGTACGCGCCCGCCTCGACCGTGCGGGCGCTGCCTCCGATCCCGCCCCCGCCGGGACCGGTCGCACAGCCCGCGTCACCCGCAGGCCCGACGGCGTCGCGCGCCTCGGCCCGTCGGGCCAGCCCGACCCGCCAGAGCACCTCGGCGCGTCGGCCGCCTGCCCGGCAAGGGCTCCTGTCCGGGCCCGCGCTCTGGGCGGGCTGCGCCGTGCTCGTCGTGGCCCTCGCCGGGAGCGGGGTGGCCCTCGCGCAGAAAGGCGGCTCGGACAGGCCGCCGACCCCCGTGACCTCCAAGGCGACGAACGCCCCGCCACCCGTCGAGGAGCCCGCGGAGGACCGGACCCCGGACTACCTCGAGGTGGCCAACTCGGCCGTCCTCGAGGCGCAGGCCCTCGACGTCGACGCGGTCGTGGCAGCAGCTCCCTCCCAGTCGGCGCTCGCGACGGTCGCGCTGCTCGAGGTCGGCGACCGGGACGTCTCCGCCGCGTTCTCCGTCGAGGCCTTCGGGGCGCGTTTCGCCGACACCGACGGCAACGGGTGCGACACCCGCAACGATGCGCTCGCCAGGTCGTTGTCCGGGGTGTCGTTCAAGCCCGGGACGAGGGACTGCGTCGTCCTGACGGGCCTGCTCGCCGACCCGTACAGCGGCACCGAGATCGCCTTCGAGCGCGGCCCGCTGTCCTCGGAGAAGGTCCAGGTGGACCACGTGGTCGCCCTGACCGACGCGTGGCACAAGGGTGCGCGGGCGTGGGACGCGGCGCGACGCGAGGCCTTCGCGAACGACCCGCTCAACGTCCTCGTCGTCGACGGCGCCCTCAACCAGCAGAAGGGCGACGGGGACGCCTCGGCCTGGCTCCCCCCGAACGAGGCGTTCCGCTGCGCGTACGTCGCGCGCCAGGTGGGCGTCAAGTACACCTACGGGCTGCGCGTGACCAGCGTCGAGAAGGCAGCCCTCGTCGCCGTCCTCGCGACGTGCCCGGGCGAGCCGCTGCCGACCGGCAGCACGCTCCCCCCGCCCCGCGACCCCGTCGTCCCCCCGGTCGAGAAGCCCCGGCCGCGCCCCACGCAGACCCCGACGCCCGAGGCACCCCCGGTCGCCGAACCACCACCGCCCGCCCCGGTGCCGTCGACGCCCACCCCGACCCCGACACCCACCCCCAGCAGGACCCCGGTCCCCGAGGACTGCAAGGTCAAGGGTCTCTACGTGCGCGAGATCGACGGCGCGACCAACGTCTACTACGTGCGGGGCGAGGAGTGGAACTTCCGGGACGTCAAGGCCGACGTGTGCTTCGAGAGCCGCAAGGACGCGGAGGCGGCAGGCTTCAAGCGGGCGTGGTGGTAGGGCGCCCGTGTCGTGCCCCCGGAATGACGCGCGGGGCTGAGCAACGAGCGGGCGCGCGACAAGGCTGTGCGTGACGTCCGGGCGGAAGCCACGGGCGCGCAGGACGCTCCGGGCACGGGATGCCTTTCGTGGGGTCGGCCGCGGACCCATCCGGGGGCTCGCCACCACCGATCCCCTCCGAAGCAACGCCGTCCGACCCCAGGCGCGAGCACCTGTGGCTTGCTAGCGTGGCAGCGGCGCCAAACGGCGCCAACCCGACAATCCGGAGGTAGATCGCATGCGTCAGGTTCAGCGCCGCACCTTGGGCGCCCTCGTCACCCTCAGCCTCACCATCGGTGGCATGGCTGCCGCGACCGCAGTCGCGGCTCCCGCCTCGGCAGCCACCCCGTTCTGCAACAATCACTACCTGCCCGCCGGAAACCTCGGCGTGCCCGGCTTCGTCAGCGGTGGCACGACGACCTACGTCTGCACTCTCTCCCAGGGCCGCACCGGGTTCCCCGTCAAGCTGCTGCAGCAGAGCCTGAAGTACTGCTACGGCCAGAACATCGCGCTCGACGGCAGCTTCGGTCCCGCCACCCGGTCGGCGCTCATCGCGGCGCAGAGGACTGCCGGGGTCGCCGCTGACGGCGTCTACGGCCCTGTGACTGCCAAGGCCATCTACCACTCGGGCTTCTCGAACGGCAGCGGCCAGCAGTTCTGCGGGAAGTTCTGATCGATCCCGGTCGGTGGGGCACCACTGCTGGCGCCCCACCCACCGGCTACCGCTCAGGCAAGGTCGAACCACATCGCTGGGCGCACCAC
>NZ_JBHUAD010000252.1:0-5333 GCF_042789955.1 Oerskovia sp. NPDC056781 | reverse complement strand
CCGTCCTTCCGGGACGGCGGCCCCTTCGTCGTCCGCCGTCGCACTCCGGCGACTGCACGAGAATCGTCCCGCCGGGACGGAACCTATCGGCCACCCGCTGCGTGGTGGAGGGGTATGACGGGGAGCAGAGACAGACATGACCAGCGCTGAGGCCCTCATGGACGAAGAAGCGGTCTGGTCGGACGATGCCGCCGAGCGGTACCTGTCCGCGGGTCGGATCCGGCGGGACGCCGAGTTCGTCGATTTCGTCGAGACGCACGGCGGGCGCCTCGAGCGCATCGCGTTGCTGATCAGCGGGGACCAGCACCGCGCCGAGGAGCTGTTCCAGGCGACGCTCGAGCGGACCTACCGGGCCTGGGCGCGCGCCCGGGACGGCGACCCGTTCGTCTACGCCCGGCGGATCCTGGCGAACCTCAAGGTCGACACGTGGCGGCGCACGCGGCGTGAGGTGCTCCACGCGCACGGGGACGGACCGCCGGGGTCGGTCGCGGACCGGACGACCGAGGTCACGGTGCGCGACGAGCTCGTGCGCGCCCTCCTCCTCCTGCCGGTCAAGCAGCGCCGGGTCGTCGTCCTGCGTCATCTGCTGGACCTGTCCGAGGCGGAGGTCGCGGACGAGCTCGGCATGCCGCGAGGCACCGTGAAGTCGAACGCCTCCCGGGGTCTCGCCCGTCTACGGGCCGAGCTGACGTCCCCGACCGGCACGGTCGGCACGGTCGGCACGGTCGGCACCGCCGGTGCCAGCACCGCCAGCACCACCGATACGAAGAAGGTCGATTCCGATGACTGAGCACGACGACTTCGCACGCGAGCTGCGGGCCGTGGTCGACGAGACGATCCCCGTCCGGCACATCGGAGGGCCCGCCGCCCTCGCGGCGGTGAAGCGCCGCGCGAGGAAGCGCTCCTTCCGGAGCACGCTGGGGACGTCGGCGTGCGTCGCGCTCGTCGGCCTGGGGGTGGTCAGCGCCCTCGGGCTCGGCACCGTGCGGACGCCCGCGCCCTCCGGCGGCACCGAGGTGATGGTGCACCCCTACGAGGGCGGCGCCATCACCGAGGAGCACTACAAGGGGATCGTCGAGTACGTCGCGGGATGCGTGCGAGCGGAGGGGTTCCCGGCCGGTCCGGTCGAGAAGCGCATCGACGGGGTCACCTACGGCTACCAGTACGACGTGGAGACCGACGACGACGCCATGTACGCGGCGACGAAGGCGTGCGAGGACGAGGTGAACCTCATGGAGGCCGAGGTCGCGTTCTCGACCCAGACCAGGCTGCGCGACGTCGACCGTGAGGTGGCGTTCGCGGAGTTCACCGAATGCATGGTGCACGAGGGCGTCGTCGTGACGGAGTCCGACGACCTGGCCGCCGTGCTGGCCAAGTCCCAGGCCGCGGTCGCCGCAGGGGCCGACGACCACTGGGTCACCCTGTGCCTCGACGGCTACTCGCCGCGGCTCTACGGCTAGCCCGACCGGCCGTCGGGCTCTGCCGATCACCCTGACCGGACGCATTCCTGGACAAGGGGTCCTTTTCTGACGCTCTGCCCGCTACAGTCGTCGCGTGCTGTCGCCGGCGGTCGGTCTGCTGCGCGGGGTTCGAGCAGGGTTGCTCGCCACCGCGGTCGTCGGGCTGTCCCTGGTCTCGCACCGCCTCGCCGGGGGCGCGGCGCCGGGAGCCGTGCCGGTCGTGGTCCTCGTGATGCTCACGGCCGTGATGCTGCGCGGCGTCCTGGGTCGTCGCCTGGCGCTGCCGCTCCTGCTGGGCGTCCTCGGTCTGGGCCAGGTCGTCCTGCACTACACGTTCGAGCAGTGCGCGCTGCTCGCGGCGTCCCCGGTGCCCGCGCACGCGCACGCCGCCGAGGACCCCGTGCCCATGCTGGCCGCGCACGTGCTCGCGACGCTCGTCGTCTCGGTGCTCCTGACCCACGCCGACCGGGCGCTGTGGGCCCTGTGGTCGTGGCTGACCATGCGCTCGGTCCCGCGCCTCCTGCGTCCTCCTGCCTCCCGGGGGCGGGGAGTCCTCGTCCTCGCCTCGACGCCCCTCGTCCCTGCCGCTCCCGGCCGCGGTGCGGTCATGGGGCGTGCCCCTCCCGTCCTGGTCCACGCAGCACCTTGACCTCGGTCGCGGCCCTTGCCGCGACCCGCTCCCTGCCGCCTCGACGACCCACCCTCGTCGAGCCGCGCCCCCGCGCGTCCACCGACCGCGGGACCGCCGTGCCCGCAGCGGGAGCGACCCTGCGTTCGACCACGGAAGGCCTGTGCCTCAGATCATGAAGCGTTCACCGAAGCTCCTCACCGTCGCCGCGGCGACGACCCTGCTCCTCGCGCTCGGCGCGAGCGGCGCGTCCGCCCACGTGTCGGTCAACCCCGACACGACCACCGCGGGCTCCTACGCCCTCCTGACGTTCGGCGTCCCGCACGGCTGCGGCGAGTCGTCGACGACGAAGGTCTCGATCCAGATCCCCGAGCCGATCACGAGCGTGACCCCTACGGTCAACCCCGGCTGGGACGTCGAGAAGGTCATGGTGAGCCTCGCGACCCCGATCGACGACGGTCACGGCGGCCAGCTCACCGAGCGTGTCGGCGAGATCGTCTACACGGCGAGGTCGCCGCTGCCCGACGGCTACCGGGACGCCCTCGTCCTGTCGACCAAGCTCCCGGACGCCGTCGGCGAGACCCTCGTGTTCCCGACGGTCCAGACGTGCCAGGAAGGCGAGTCCGCCTGGGTCCAGGTCGCGGCCGAGGGCGAGGACCCGCACGACCTCGAGCTCCCCGCCCCGACCCTGACGATCACCGAGGCCGAGGAGGAGCACGGGGCCGTCGAGACGGTCTCCGACGAGGCCGCCTCGGACGCCGCGAGCTCCGACGGCTCCGACGGCACGGTCGACGCGGCCGGGTCGTCGGACGAGCCGTCGACGCTGCCCCTCGTCCTGTCCGGGGTCGCGCTCGTGCTCGGTGCGGCGGGGCTCGTCCTGGGCGGCGCCGCGTTCGCCCGTCGCCCCAAGGCCTGACGCGGCCCATGAACGTCGCCCGCGTCCTGCGCGGGGCGGCGGCGGTCGTGGTGTCGGCCGTGGCCGGGGTGGTGCTGATGCTCGCGTCAGCCTCCCCGGCCGCGGCCCACGCCGTGATCGTCGACAGCGATCCTCGGGACGGCTCCGTCGTCGAGGACTCCCCCGCCCTGCTGACCCTCACGTTCAACGAACCCGTCCAGGTGCCGCCCGGCGGCGTCGCGCTGCTCGACGCCGCGGGGACGGCCGTCGCCGTCACGCCCACGGCGGTCGACTCCCGGGTGGAGATCACGGTGCCTGCGGTGCTCGACGACGGCACGTACGTCGTGAGCTGGCGCGTCACGTCCGGGGACACGCACCCGGTGGCGGGCGCGTTCACGTTCTCGGTCGGGGCTCCGAGCGACACCGTCGCCGAGGCGCCGGAGCCGTCGACGTCGGCGGCGGTCTCGACGCTGCGCCGGGCGTCCCAGGCGCTCGTCTACGTCGGGTCGCTCGGGGTCGCCGGCCTCGTGGTCTTCGAGCTCCTGCTGCTCGACGCGACGCCCGGGGCCATGCCCGTGCTCCGGCGTCGGCTCGACCGCACGCGCCGGGGGCTCGCGGTCCTCGCCGGGGCGGGCCTGCTCGTCTCGGTGCCGGTCACGGCCGTGTGGCAGGCGGGCATCGGGATCGGCGCGCTCCTGGACCCGGAGGTCTGGACCGCGGCCCTGGGGTCCGAGTCGGCCCTGGCCGCGCTCCTCGGCCTGGTGGGTCTGGGCGTCGCGACCGTGTTCTGCCCCCGGGCGGGGCGAGCGACCCGCCGGCGGTGGCCCGTCCCGCTCACCCTCGGCGCTGCTGCGGTGGCCGCGACGTCGCTGGCGGTCGTGGGGCACACCCGGACGTTCGGTCCGGCGTGGCTCGTGCTCGGCGCCGACGTGCTGCACGTGGCCGCGGGGTCCGTCTGGTTCGGCGGCATCGTGGGGCTGTGCCTGCTGCTCGCGCGCTCGTCGGGGGCGTCTGCCCAGCGCTCGGCGCGCACGGTGCTGCGCTTCTCGACCGTGGGCGCATGGCTCGTCCTCGCGCTCGCCCTGAGCGGCGTGCTGCTGGCCTGGCGCATCCTCGGCTCGCTGGACGCGCTGGTGACCACCGGGTACGGCCGGACGCTCCTGGTCAAGGTCGCCCTGGCCCTGACCCTCGTGGCGATCGCGGCCTGGAACCGGTACGGGCTGGTCCCGCACGTCGCGGAGGGCCCCGAGGGGCGCCTGCGTCTGCGCCGGACGGTCGTCGCCGAGGCATCGGTCCTCACGGTGCTGCTGGTCGTGACCGGGGTGCTCGTCTCCCAGAGTCCGGTCGAGGCGCAGACACGGGCCCCTGCCGAGGCGCAGAGCACGGTGCCCGCCCAGGAGTTCGACGAACCTCTCGGGTCCGGGTCGCTCCAGGCCAGGGTCACCCCAGGAGCGCTGGGCATCAACTCGCTCGAGCTGACCGTGCTCGACGCCGACGGCGCCCCGCTCGACCCGGTCGCCCTCCCCGAGGTCGGTCTCACGCAGCCCGAGCTGGGCATCGGCCCCTTCACGCCCACCGTCACGCGGACGGGTCCCGGGACCTACCTGGCCTCGATCGACCTGCCGATGGCCGGGGCCTGGGACGTCACGGTCGGCGTCCGCACGTCCAAGTACGAGAACCCGGTCGTCTCGCTTCCCGTGGAGGTCTCCCCATGACGCGCCGTGCGCGCGCGGCCGCGGCCCTCGGCCTCGCCGCGCTCCTGACCGTGACGGGGGCGCAGGTCGCGGCGGCCCACGTCCTCCTGGAGACCGCGACGCCGAACGGAGACGGCACCACCACCCTCACGTTCTCGTTCGAGCACGGCTGCGACGGCGCCCCGACGACGGGCCTCGACGTGACGCTCCCCGCAGGGGTCGAGGCGGTCTCGACCGTGCAGCCGGAGGGATGGGCCGCGGAGCAGGAGCCGGGCGTGGTCCGCTGGGAGGGGACCCCGGTCGCCGACGGCACACCGGCTCGGTTCGAGCTCGTCACCAGGGTCACGGGCACCGCCGGGCAGGCCTTCTGGTTCCCGACGACCCAGACGTGCACCGAGGGCTCGTACGACTGGGTCGACACCGACCCGGCAGGCGCACATCCCGCGCCGAGCTTCGTCGCGACCACCGCGACGCTCGCCCCGCAGCCGATCGCGCCGGGCGGGTTAGACGCCACCTCCGGACCTGCGGGCGCGAGCCTCGCGCAGACCCTCGCGGCGGTGGCGGCGGCCTCGCTCGCCGCGGCGACCGCGGGCGCCTGGTACCTCGCCCGGCGTCGCGCCTGAGAGAGGTCCCAGGTCGCGGACGGAGAAGGGGCC
>NZ_JBHUAD010000251.1:0-5342 GCF_042789955.1 Oerskovia sp. NPDC056781 | reverse complement strand
GACCGAGCGCGAGGCCGACGCGGCCGAGCGCGAGCGGCTCGACGGCGGATACGTCGGCGACGAGGCCTTCGAGCGCGCAGCGATGCTCGAGGCCGAGGAGGAAGCGGCCCGCAAGAGCGCCCGGGGCCGCCGCGCGGGCCCCGTCGGCCCCCCGCCGCCGCCCGACGCGCACGAGGACGCGGCCGACCTGCCCACGCAGGTCATCCCCTCCCTCGGCAGGACGGCGCCGTCGCCCAGCGCACCCCCGCCGCCGCCCAACAACCCCGTGCCGCGCGGCGTCCAGCCCATGCTCGAGGGCGACACGGTCTACGTGCTGCCCTCCGAGGACGACCTCGTCAAGGGCGCGCCGCACAAGGTGCGCTCCGCGGCGAACGACCGCGTGGTCGAGTCGCTCACGCGCGTCTTCGAGCAGTTCGAGATCGACGCCAAGGTCACGGGCTTCACGCGCGGACCGACCGTGACCCGCTACGAGGTCGAGGTCGGCCCGGCCGTCAAGGTCGAGCGCATCACGAACCTGTCCAAGAACATCGCCTACGCGGTGGCGTCGGCCGACGTGCGCATCCTCTCGCCCATCCCCGGCAAGTCCGCGATCGGCATCGAGATCCCCAACACCGACCGCGAGACCGTGGTCCTGGGCGACGTGCTGCGCTCGTCCGTGGCCCGGCGCACCGAGCACCCCATGGTCATGGGCGTCGGCAAGGACGTCGAGGGCGGGTACGTCGTCGCGAACCTCGCCAAGATGCCGCACATCCTCGTCGCGGGAGCCACGGGCGCCGGCAAGTCGAGCTTCATCAACTCCATGATCGTCTCGATCCTCATGCGGGCCACGCCCGAGGAGGTGCGCATGGTCCTCGTGGACCCCAAGCGCGTCGAGCTCACGATCTACGAGGGCATCCCGCACCTCATCACGCCCATCATCACGAGCCCCAAGAAGGCCGCCGAGGCCCTCGAGTGGGTCGTGCGCGAGATGGACGCGCGCTACGACGACCTCGCGATGTTCGGGTACAAGCACGTCGACGACTTCAACGCCGCGGTCCGCGCCGGGAAGGTCAAGCCGCTGCCGGGCTCGGAGCGCAGGATCGCGACGTACCCGTACCTGCTCGTGGTCGTCGACGAGCTCGCGGACCTCATGATGGTCGCCCCGCGCGACGTCGAGGCCTCGATCCAGCGCATCACCCAGCTCGCGCGCGCCGCGGGCATCCACCTGGTGCTCGCGACGCAGCGCCCGTCGGTCGACGTCGTCACGGGCCTCATCAAGGCCAACGTGCCCTCGCGCCTCGCGTTCGCGACGTCGTCGCTCGCGGACTCGCGCGTCGTGCTCGACCAGCCGGGCGCCGAGAAGCTCATCGGTCAGGGTGACGCGCTCTTCCTGCCCATGGGGGCTGCCAAGCCCATGCGCGTGCAGGGGGCGTGGGTCGCGGAGAGCGAGGTCCACGCCGTCGTCGAGCACGTCAAGGCGCAGCTCAAGCCGTCCTACCGGACCGACGTCGCGGCCTCCGCCGCGACCAAGAAGCAGGTCGACGAGGACATCGGCGACGACCTCGACCTGCTGCTGCAGGCCGCCGAGCTCGTCATCACGACCCAGTTCGGCTCGACGTCGATGCTGCAGCGCAAGCTGCGCGTCGGCTTCGCCAAGGCCGGGCGGCTCATGGACCTGCTCGAGTCGCGCGAGATCGTCGGCCCCTCCGAGGGGTCCAAGGCCCGCGAGGTCCTGCTCACGGCCGACGACCTGCCCGCGACGCTCGCGATGCTGCGCGGCGAGCCCGGGGCCGAGGTGTACGACGGGGAGTCGGGCGGCGCCGGGCCTGCCGCGGGGACCGGCCGTGACTACTCCGACGGCGCCGACGGGCACATGCCTCCCGTCGCCCAGGAGTACCACGACGACGCCGACGACGAGGCGGACTGGCGCGAGCGCTGAGTCGTGTGCGCGGCCCCCGTCCGGCTGACGGACGAACCTCGCCCGGCCGCCCGGCCGGCTGCTCGCCCAGTGCCGGAGGTCAGACGGACGTTGGTCAGCCCGACGCCCCCGTTCGGGCCGCAACGGTCCCGACGGCGGCCGCCACCCCTGCGGTCCGGGCCCCGACGGTCGGTGGTGGACCCGTGGCGACCGGGGGAGAGACACGTTCGGGGGCGGCGTCCCCGACCGCGGTCCTGACCCGGTCGTACCGAGCGGTGAGGGCGGCCGGGCTGAGGGTGCTCGTGCCGTCTCCCGCGAGGTCGGCGAGCGCCAGGACCGCGTGCTTGCCCAGCCGGTCGACCGTGACCGCCGTCCACTCGAAACCTGTCACGCGGGCCGGGGCGCCCGCGGGCTGGGTGATGGTCGCGGTGACGAGCAGGCCCGAGTCGGTCCGTGCGTCGCAGCAGTCGCCGTCCTGGTTCGAGACGTAGTTGCCGAGCCCGTACGCGACCCACATACCCTGCCCGTCGGGTCCACCCGGCAGAAGAGCGGTCGGCTGCGGGACGTGGGCGTGGTGCCCGAGCACCAGGTCCACCTGTCCCGACGCGGCGAGGAGCGTCGCGAGCCCGACCTGCTCGTCGGTCGGGGGCGTCGAGTACTCGACGCCGGAGTGCATGCTCACGATCACCAGGTCGGCCCCCGCCTCGCGCGCGGCCCGAGCGCGCTCGACGAGGTCGGCGCCGTCGAGCAGCGTGACCGACCAGGGCGCCGAGGCAGGGATCGGCACGCCGTTCGTCCCGTACGTGCCCGCGAGGTGCGCCACGACGATCGACCGTCCTGCTCGCTCGAGCGTGTAGAGGGCGGGGGCCGCGGCCTCTGCGGCGCTGCGGGCGGTGCCGACGTGTCCCAGCCCTGCGGCGTCGAGGGCGTCGAGGGTGGCGGTCACGCCGGCGCGGCCCTGGTCCACGGAGTGGTTCGACGCCGTCGAGCAGCCGTCCCAGCCCTGCTCGCGCAGGTCGGTCGCGAGGTGCGCGTCGGCCGCGAACAGGGGATAGCCGGTGGGTCGTACGCCTGGAGCGGTGAGGGGGACCTCGAGGTGGCACAGCGCGAGGTCGGCGCCACGGACCCAGGCGTCCGTCCCGGCGAGGAGGTCGCTGAAGTCGTAGCCGCCGACCTCGGCCCGAGCCGAGACGTGGACCGGGAGGTGGGGGAGCACGTCCCCGGTCGCGACGACGGTGAAGACGGCGTCCGGCTCGGGACGGCGCGCGACCTCCGCGGCCGGCGTCGCCGCGGCCACTGGCGGCCCTGCGGCAGGCGTCCGGCCCCCGTCGAGCACCAGGGCGCCGAGCGTCGCGAGTGCTGTGGCGCCGACGCCGACAGCGAGCATCTTGAGAAGGTGGCGCTGCCCGCCGTCGGGCCGCGCATGGCGTGTCACGGCGCCGAGACTAGCCCCTCGGATCGTCGGACCGAACATCGGTGAGACAGCTGACGGTCGTTGTGTCCGGGCTTGTCCGTTCGGTCGGAATCCGTCCCTGGTCGGACGAGGGGGCGTGCAGCGCCTACGCTTGTCGTGTGGTCACAGCCGTCCCGTCCCCCTGGAACTCCGCGAACGCGGTCACTATCGCCCGGATCGCCGTGGTCCCCTTCTTCGCGTGGGCGCTGCTCGCCGACGGCGGGCACACGGTCACCTGGCGCCTGGTCGCGACGGCGCTGTTCGTCCTCGCCGCCGCGACGGACCGGGTCGACGGCTACCTGGCCAGGAAGTACGACCTGGTCACGGATCTCGGCAAGCTGCTCGACCCCATCGCCGACAAGCTGCTGATCGGGGCCGCGCTGGTCCTGCTCTCGGCCCTCGGCGACCTGCCCTGGTGGGTCACGATCGTCATCCTCGCTCGTGAGCTCGGCATCACGCTCATGCGGTTCGCGGTCCTCAAGTACACGGTCATGCCGGCCTCGCGCGGCGGCAAGCTCAAGACGGTCCTGCAGTCCGTCGCGATCTCGATCTTCCTGCTCCCGCTCGACCAGATGCCGTCGTGGATCTCGGTGATCGGCTGGGTCGTCCTCGTCGCGGCACTGGTCGTCACGGTGGTGACCGGGGTCGAGTACGCCTACCAGGGCTGGCGGCTGCGGCGCGACGCGCTGCGCGCGGCGAAGACGGCCGGGCAGGACTGAGCCGGTACCGATGGCGAGCGCGGACCTGACGCCTGCGGCCGACGCTGCGGACCTCCTGACCCTGCTCGCGTCGCGGGGCTGGACCCTCGCGGTCGCCGAGTCGCTGACAGGTGGGCTCGTCACGGCCCGCCTCGTGGCCGTCCCGGGAGCCTCCGCCGTGCTGAGGGGCGGTGTCACGGCGTACGCGACCGATCTCAAGGCGAGCGTGCTGGGGGTCGACGCCGAGCTGCTCGCCGCCCGCGGCGCCGTCGACCCCGTTGTCGCGCGGCAGATGGCGCAGGGGGTACGGCGCCTCCTGGGGGCGGACGTCGGGCTCGCGACGACCGGGGTGGCCGGCCCGGACCCGCAGGACGGCAAGCCCCCGGGCCTCGTCCACGTGGCCGTGGTGTCGCCCGAGCGGACCGAGGTCGCCGAGCTGCACCTCGACGGTGACCGGGCGGCGGTCCGTGAGGCCACGGTCGTGCACCTCCTGGCGCTCGCGCGGGGTGTCGTCACCGGGTGATCTCTGCGGAGGTCGGTCGGTGTCCGGACGTGCCATGGGCTGGTCCGCACGAGGGCGAGCCCTGGGGAGTGCGTGGAGAGTTCGTGAACTCCCGGCGACGTCGTGGACGTCTCCCTGGTGCGGGAACAACCCTGGGAGGAAGCGCGTTGAACAGCACGTGATCGCCAAGAGGCCATTCAACAGATCAGCGCATGAGACTACCCCGGGTGCGGGGTACGGTAGGACGATCCCCACGCGAGGAGCGCGGGGAACGACAGGTCAGCGAACCACCACAGGAGCCAGGCAGGCTCCGTCGATCGCACGGGACACGGAAGGGGGCCGCCAGATGATTGTTCTTCGACGAGAGATCGGGGACGTGCTGCGAGACGCTCGCCAGCGACAGGGCCGCACCCTGCGAGAGGTGTCCTCGGCTGCACGCGTCTCCCTGGGATACCTCAGCGAGGTCGAGCGTGGCCAGAAGGAAGCGTCGTCCGAGCTCCTGGGCTCGATCTGCGAGGCGCTCGACATCCCCATGTCGGTCGTGCTCCGAGAGGTCAGCGACCGGGTCGCCGTGGCCGAGGGCCTCATGATCCCGGACACGATCCCCGCCGACTTCGCCACGAGCCTCATGGGTCGCGGTGCTGCGGCCGAGAGCGCGCGACGCATGCGGGAGGACCTTCAGCCGGTCGGCTGACGCAGGCTCAGGGCCTCTGACAGGTCGGACACCAGAAGATCGGTCGCTCGAACGGCGCCTGGTTCGCCGGAGCGACGACGACGGGCGTGCCACATCGG
>NZ_JBHUAD010000250.1:0-5376 GCF_042789955.1 Oerskovia sp. NPDC056781 | reverse complement strand
CCCCCCGACCTGACCGTCCATCATCCCGGACGGGCCCAGCATGTGCGCGCCGGCCTCCGCCTGCGCCACCGCCATCTCGGCGTACCGGGCGGCGGGCGTCGAGGCGCGACGGTTCCTCGGGCGTCATCCCGAGTGGCCGGTCCTGCTGGCGGCGGCCGCCGCGTGGGCGGCGCTCCTCGGCTCCTGGTCGCCCACGTCGGGCTCCGGCGCCCGCGGACCGGGACTCGCGGCGGGGCACCACGCGTTCCAGGGAGCGGGCGCAGGGTGGTCCTCCGCGTGGCTCGACCCGGCGGCACTCTCGACGGGCTGGGCCGACGGCGTCCACGGCATCGTGCCCGAAGTGGCGGCGGACTGGGGGCACTGGGGGCTCATGGTCGTCGCGATGATGCTGCCCGGGCTGGTCCCGTCCGTGCGGCACGCGGCGTTCGCCTCGCCACGCAGGCGACGGCACCGGACCACGGCGGTGTTCGTCGCCGCCTACCTCGCGCTGTGGATGCTCGTGGGACTCGGGGTGACGTTCGTCGTCGGCCTGCTGCGTCCTGGGGTCATGGCCGCCGCCGCGGTCCTCGTCGCGGCGTCGGCGTGGCAGCTGACCCCCGTCGTCCGGCGAGCCCTGGCCCGGTGCCATCGCTCGGTCCCGCTGGGCGTCGAGGGCCGGTCGGCGGACACCGCGGCCTCGCGGTTCGGCTGGTTCCACGCCCGCGCGTGCGTGCTCTCGTGTGCACCGTTCATGGTGGCGTTGTCCTTCGCGGGGCACCCGCTCTGGCTCACGCTCGGGATCGCGGCCGTGACGTGCCTCCAGAAGCTCGGTGCCGACGCCGAACGCTGGGTGCATCCTGTGACCGTCCTCGGGGTGCTGTCGGCCGTGGTCCTGGTCGGGACGAGCTGAGGGCGATACGCCCACCCGTCGAGGGTGACCCGCCCGCCGAGGGTGACGGCGCGGTCCGCCGAGGGTGACGGCGCGGCCGAGGTGGTCACCCTCGGCGGGCAGGGACGTCACCGTCGACGTAGTACCAGCGTCCGCCCTCCCGGACGAACGCGCTGACCTCGTGCAGCGACCCGCGCTCGCGGGTCTCCGCGGAGCGGTAGTGGGCGACGAACTCCACGACGCCCGTCCGGTCGAGCGGGCCGCCCGCGCTCGTCGCGACGACGTCCAGACGGCGCCACGTCACGTCGTCGTCGAGGTCCAGGTCCGTGGGGCGCGTCGAGGGGTGCCAGGTCGCGAGCAGGTAGTCGGCGTCGCCGACCGCGAACGCCGCGTAGCGCGAACGCATCAGGGCCTCGGCCGTCGGAGCCGCCACCGTGTCGTAGCCTGCAGCGAGCCCGCGGTGGTACCGCCCGCAGCACGCCCCGTACGTCTCTCCGGACAGGCAGGGGCAGCGGGCGTCGTCGGGCAGGGGAGAGGTCGCGGTCACCCGACCATCCTTCCGTAGGGTGTGAGCCGTGCGCCTCCTCCGCTGGACCTTCGCCGTCTACCTCGCCGCCGTGCTGGTCGTGACGTGCTTGCCGTCCCCGCAGTCGACGGCCGCGCCCGGGTGGGCGCTCGCGGTCCTGGACGCGTTCCGGTCGGTGGGGGTGCCGATGTCGTACGAGCTCCTCGAGGCGGCCTCGAACGTGGTGATGTTCCTGCCGTTCGGCGTGCTCGGGCTGCTCGTGCTGTCCGGGTCTCGTCCCGCGGTGCCGCTCGGGCGGGCGGTGGGGTTCGTGGTCCTGGCGGGGTTCGCCCTGTCGCTCGCGATCGAGCTGTCGCAGCTCGTGATCCCCGGCAGGTACTCGACCGTGCAGGACGTCGTGACGAACACCACGGGGGCGGTCGCGGGCGCGGCCGCCGTGGCGGGAATTCTGGGCGCCCGACGCCCGTTGTCCCCAAGATAGTGTCGCGACGACACTAAAATTCTCGCATCGTCACCCGGAGGTCCCCATGTCCACCCCCCACGTCCCAGGCGCACCCTTCGACGGCTCGCCCTTCCAGGGCAAGGTCGCCCTCGTCACGGCCTCCGGTGCAGGCATCGGGGAGGCGGTCGCGAAGCGGCTGGCCTCCCAGGGGGCGGCCCTCGTCGTCTCCGACGTGAACGACGAGGCCGGCGCACGGGTCGTCGCCGACATCGAGGCCGCAGGCGGACGCGCCGCCTACCGCCGCGCGAACGTCGCCGACCCCGCAGACGTGAACGCGCTCGTCGCGTTCGCGGTCGAGACGTTCGGCGGGCTGCACCTCGCGGTCAACAACGCGGGCGTCGGCACCCGGCCCTTCCGCCTCGACGAGATGCCCGAGGACGGCTGGGACCGCACGCTCGACGTCACGTTGCGCGGGACGTTCCTGTCGATGAAGGCCGAGATCGCCCACATGCTCGGCCACGGCGGCGGCAGCATCGTCAACGTCGCGTCGATCGCGGGCCTCAAGGCGTCGCCCGGACTCTCGCCGTACTCGGCCGCGAAGGCAGGCGTCGTGTCCCTCACGTACGGCACGGCGATCGAGTACGTGACCGACGGCATCCGCATCAACGCCGTCGCACCGGGCGCGATCGAGACGGCCGCGCTCGCGTCGCTGCCCGAGGAGGCCCGCGCCGGGTACGCGGCCGACGTCCCGATGAAGCGCCTCGGCCAGCCGTCCGAGATCGCGGACGCCGTCGCGTTCCTGCTGTCCGACCAGGCCAGCTTCATCACCGGTGTGGTCCTGCCGGTCGACGGCGGCACCCGGGTCGCGTGACCGACGCACAGCAGCACGGGGCGGGGCCGGGCGCCGGCCCCGCCCGGGCGGCCACCCCCACGGGCGACCCGCGCGTGCCCGGGTACCGGTCCGACCTGCTCGACTCCCTGGTCCGTGTCATGGGCCTGTGGACGAGCGGTGACTTCCTCGCGGCCGTCGCGGCGCGCGAGGGGATCGACCTGGACACTCCGGCGATCGTGGTGCTCACGGTCGTGTGGCGGCAGGGCCCGCGGCGGCCCTCGGCTATCGCCGAGCACCTGTCCACGGGGGCGTCGAACGTCAGCAAGATCCTGCGCCGCCTCGACACCGCAGGGCTCACCGAGCGTCGCGAGGACCCCGACGACGCCCGGGCCTCCCGCGTCCACCTCACCGAGGCGGGGGCCCGCGTCGCCAGGACGTTCGTCGCCGCGGGCGACGCGCTCGTCGACGAGCTGCTCGACGGCTGGTCCGCGGGGGACCGCCTGGCCTTCACCGAGCTCATGCGGCGCTTCGAAGGGGCGAGCGAGTCCTTCCTCGACCGGGGCTGACGCTCCTGCCGGCCCGTACCGGCGGACCCACCGTGCCCGTCGTGCCCGTCGTGCCCGCCGTCGTGCCCGCTGTCCCGCCACCGGCGCGCGCTACGCCCACAGCAGTCGCCACCAGGTCTCGCCCGGCGCGTCCGCGCGGTGGATCCGGTGGATGCGGTGCGGCGCGTTGAGGGCGTCGTCGAGCCCCAGCTCGTCGACCACGTAGGCCCACAGGAGCTCGCACTCGCAGTCCGGGACGTGCTGCTCGGTCACGAGCAGGTCTGCCTCGAAGCGCAGGATGGCGCCCTCGGCGACCAGACTCTCGTCGCAGCGTCCCGGTCCGACCACGAACCCGTGGAGCGTCACGTCGTCCGGGTGCTCGGCGGCTGCCCGGAGCAGGCTCCCGAGCGGCGGTGAGCCGTTCGACCGGTGGGCGAGGCGGGTGGGGGCCAGGCGTGCGAGGAGAGCCTCGGCCAGGGGCCCGTCGAGGTTCGCGAAGAACGTCGGTTCGAGCGGGTCGTCGTCGGGGTGCAGGACCGGTTCCAGCAGCTCGGGCACGGCGTCGTCGAGGAGCCAGCCGTGCGTGTGCGGTCCGTGGACGTGGTGGAAGCCGTCGGGGCCGTTGGCCTCGGCGGCCTGTCGTTGCCAGAGCGCTCGGAGGGTGGGCAGGCCCAGGGGGGAGACCGGGTGCCGGTTCGTCGCGCGTCGTCGGGGGTGGGAAGGGCGGTTGCCGTGGCTCATGCCGGTAGGGTGCCGCGCCTGCGAGGACTACTGCCGGGACCGAAGAGTCTTCTGTGGACGAGAGCGCCGGAACACGGCCTGTGGACGACGCCGGATCGCGGCGCCTTGTCGCGGCACCCGGCAGCCCCGAGCCCGACGCGAGAGGATGCGTCCATGACCACGATCCTCGTGACCGGCGGCACCGGCACGCTCGGCACCCCCACCGTGACGCTCCTGCGCGCCGCGGGGCACGACGTCCGCGTGCTCAGCCGGTCCGCCAGGCCCGGCCCGGCCTTCGTGGCCGGGGACCTCACCACGGGCGAGGGCCTGCGGGAGGCTTTCGACGGTGCGGAGACCGTCCTGCACCTCGCGACCCGCGGCCCCCGGGCCGACGTCGCGATGGGCCGCCACGTCGTGGCCGCAGCCCGCGACGCCGGGGTGGGGCACGTCGTGTTCCAGTCGATCGTGGGCGTCGACCAGATCCCGCTCGGCTACTACACGGCGAAGGTCGAGGTCGAGGACCTGCTCGTCGCCTCCGGCCTGCCGCACACGATCCTGCGGGCCACGCAGTTCCACGAGTTCGTCGACAACCTCTTCGCGGCGCAGCGCTTCTCGCCCGTGCTGCTCACGCCGGCGCTCGAGGTCCAGCCGGTCGCGGTGCCCGACGTCGCGGCGCGCCTCGTGGAGCTCGTCGACGCCGGACCGTCGGGCCGGGTCGCGGACGTCGGCGGGCCCGAGCGCATCACGGGTCGTGAGGCCGCCCGCGCCTGGCTGCGGGCGACGGGCAGCCGGCGCGGGGTCGCCCGGGTACGGCTGCCGGGGCGGACCTTCGGGGCGTACGCGGCGGGTCACCACATGGTGCCGGGCGAGCCTCGCGGGACGGGCACGTACGGGCAGCACCTGGTCGAGCGGTACGGGCGCCCGCGCTAGCGGCGTCCCCGGGTTGCCGGGGCCCGGCCCGCGCGTGATCGTGGGGAGCATGACCCGAGCCCGTGGTGCCTCGCGATCCTCGTTCGACGTCCTCGCCCGGTCGCTCGCGATCGGTGTCGCGGCGGGCAGCCGGGCGTCGCTCGGCCTCGCTCCTCCGCTGCTCACGTCGTCGCTGTCCGGGCCGTGGGGCGCTGTCGCGAAGGTCGTCGGCGCGCTGGGGGTCGCGGCCGAGCTCACGGGCGACAAGCTGCCGAGCGCGGGTTCGCGGCTCGAGCAGCCCGGCCCGCCGATCCGCATGGTCTCGGGCGCGGTGGGGGCGCTCGTGCTCGCACGCCGCGCCGAGGCCGGGGTCCTCTTCCCGCTGCTCCTCGGTGCGGCCGGCGGCGCGGCGGGCACCTGGGGCGGGGCTGCGTGGCGCGCGGCCGCGGTCGGCAGGCGCCCCGACTGGCAGGCCGCGGTCGTCGAGGACGCAGTGGCGCTCACGCTTGCGGTGTTCGCGACGCGCCCCTGAGG
>NZ_JBHUAD010000249.1:0-5413 GCF_042789955.1 Oerskovia sp. NPDC056781 | reverse complement strand
GACGGGTCCCGTCGTGCGTCCGGGCCTCGACCGGCCACGTCGCGTCGCGTCGGTCGTGGTCCCGGCGCCTCGTCCGTCCTCGGCCCGACGGCGAGTCCCCGCCATTCCTGTTGACGCACCTCGCGGACTTCGCCAGGCTGCACCGATGGCCCCCGAACCCGTCCCCGACGCCCGCGCGTCGTCAGGCACCGCACCCGCACGCCCGACGCGCACCGAGCTCTGGCCCCCGTCGGGCCTACGGGTCGTCTCGGGGGATCTCGAGCTGCGTCACCTCGACGAGGACCTCCTGTACCGGCTCGCTGCCGTCGGCGGCGAGGGCATCCACGACGACGGGTTCATGCCCTTCGCCTTCCCGTGGTCACGCGGTTCGGCGGTCGAGGTCGGCCGCAGCATCCTGGCCTACCAGTGGGGTGCGGCGTCACGGATCGCGCCCGCGTCCTGGGCGATCGAGCTGGCCGTGGTCCGCGGCGGCGAGGTGCTGGGCGTCCAGGCGCTCACGGCGTCGGACTTCGTGGTGACCCGCACGGCGGAGTCCGGCTCGTGGCTGGGGCGCCGGTACCAGGGGGCAGGCGTCGGCACGATCGCGCGGCTCATGATTCTCGAGCTCCTCTTCGCGGGGTTCGACGCCCGGACGGCCACGACGTCGGCCTGGGAGGACAACGCTCCCTCCCACGGCGTCACGCGCAAGCTCGGCTACCGGCCCAACGGCGCGCAGACGCTCGCCCGCGAGGGAGAGCCGGCGGTCAACGTCCGGTACCGCCTCGACCGCGAGGACTGGGACACGCGCCCGGCGGCGCTGCGTCCCGAGGTGACGCTCCACGGCGTCGGACCGGTCAGGGAGATGCTGGGCCTCGACTGAGCGGTTGCCCGGCGAGGCGCCGACCACGCGGCTACCGGTGCCGTCAGGTTGCGACCAGGGTCGCCAGCACCGATCTCGCCTCAGCCTCGAAGGCCGGGTCGTCGTGCGCGACCGACCACGCGATGATCGCGAGCGTCGAGAGCGCGACGTAGGCGCGCAGCACGAGGCGGTCCTCGTCGTCGGGCATGTGTCCATAGCCCTCGAGGAACGCCGCCTCGAGGTCGGGGCGATCACGCCACTCGCGCATCGTGAGCTTCTGCAGGTCCACGGCCCACGGCGAGGGCTCGGCGTGCGCGAAGTCGATCACGCGCACACGGCCGCCCGCGTCGACGAGCCAGTTGCGCGGCCCGAAGTCGCGGTGCGCGGGCACGAGCCGGACCGACCGCACGTCCGCCACGGGTGCCGCGACCTCGCGCAGCCGCACAAGGTCGGTCGCGTCGACGAGCGGGGCGAGCGCGGCGGCCTTCTCGTCGAGGTCCGCGAGGAGACGCTCTCCGTAGCCCTCGTCGGGCACGCCCGGGGCGCTCGCGTGCAGCCGTGCCAGCAGTGCCCCGGCCTGTCGGTGGACCTCCGGGTCGAGGGCTACGTCGCCCTTTGCGAGGTCTCCGGGGACGTGGGTCAGGACCAGGACCTGCGCGTCGCTGTCGACGGCGAGCAGCTGCCCCGCGTCGTCGCCGAGCACGGGCACGTACCTCCGCAACGCCTCGACCTCGCGGGCCACGTTGCGTGCCGACCGTTCCCACTTCACGACGACGTCGCCCGCCCCGGTGCGCACACGCGCCACGCGGGACTCGCCGTGCGGCCAGATCCACTCCTCGACGAGCTCCGTACGGGTGCCCGCGCCGACCGAGCCGGCCCAGGCCGCGGCAGCGTCGAGCAGGTCGGAGGACGGCGGCAGGTCGGAGGACATCCGCCGATGCTAAGGCCTCGGCTCGTAGAGGGCGGGGAGGCCGGGCTAGGCCGTCGGGTTGCAGCGCGCCGCGGCCGTCGCCAGGAAGCCGACGTCCGGGCGCCACGGCTCCAGGTTCCACGTCTTCTTGTCGGTTGCGCCCAGGGCGTGGCAGTCGAACTGGTCGCGCATGGTCGTCGAGGCGGCCTCGGGCTCGCTCGCGACGAGCTGCGCCCAGGCCGTCGCCTCGCCCACGATGCCCGACTGCCGCGCCCACGGCGTCGGGTCGACCGCGAGCGAGCGCCCGCCCTCGCGGTCTCCCCAGGTCGCGCTGCGCACGCCCTGCGCGCCGAGCCACGTGGTCACGGTCCAGCCGTGCCCGGTTCCGGCAGCGTCTCCCGTCGCGCTCCCGGTGCCCGACGGCGTCGCCCCCCGGGCCTTCGCGTGCACCTCGGCGCGGGTCGGCGCCACGACCACGGCTCCTGCGCTGCCTGCTGATCCGGACGTCTCCGTCGCCTCCGGCGCCGACAGCCCACCGAGCGGGGTGCCTGCGGCGTCGAGGACCGTGATGCTGCCGTCGCTGTTGCGCACCAGGGAACCGTCGGCGGGGGAGACGAGGTCGATCGTCGCGGGGACCGCGGTGCTCACGGCGTCGGGGCCGTCGGTCGTGCCGGTCGGGGCGCTTCCCGACGAGGTGACGGTCGCCGCCTCGTCGGGGGGCAGCACGAACGCGACGCGGCTCGACCCGTCCTCGTCCGGGGTGACCGTGACGGGCTCGCCGCCGGCCGCGTTGGCTGCCTCGAGCGGCACCGTCAGCACGAGCTCGATCCCGTCGGCCGAGAGGGCCTGGGTCACGGTGGCCCGCTCGGGTGACGGTGCCGGCGAGGGGTCTCCGGGCGCGGCCCCCTCGGGAGCCTCGGACGTGGACGGGACGGGAGCGGCGCCGTCGGGCAGGGAGCAGCTCGTGGCCAGGACGGCCACGACCATGCCCACCACCGCGAGGGTGGCGTGCGGGCGGGGGCGACGAAGGACGAGGGAGGTCACCGTGCGAGGCTATCCCCGCTCGCCGAGGGGCCCGCACCCCGCCGCTCACGTGCCAGGGAGCCGTCCGCCGCACGCGTTCGTGGACGCCCGCCCCCACCGCTCCCGACCGCCGGTAAACTGGCCGCACCTGTGCAGCCCCGTGCCGGTCGCCTCCTCGATGACTCGCTCGTCGAAACGCGCCGGCTGGCACGCCACCCCGAGGGATTCGATGACCGCCCCCAGCAACGCCCCGACGCCCGCCGCAGCGACCTCCGAGCACCGGCCGCACCTCGACACGGTCGAGCGCGCAGCCGCCACCCCCGACGAGACGCAGCCCTTCGCGGAGCTCGGCCTCAAGCCGGACGAGTACCAGCGCATCCGCGACATCCTCGGGCGACGCCCCACGGCCGCCGAGCTCGCGATGTACTCCGTCATGTGGTCGGAGCACTGCTCGTACAAGTCGTCCAAGGTGCACCTGAGCACGTTCGGCAAGAAGACGACCGACGAGATGAAGAAGCACCTTCTCGTCGGCATCGGCGAGAACGCGGGCGTCGTCGACATCGGCGACGGCTGGGCCGTGACGTTCAAGGTCGAGTCCCACAACCACCCGAGCTTCGTCGAGCCCTACCAGGGAGCGGCGACCGGCGTCGGCGGGATCGTGCGCGACATCATCTCGATGGGCGCGCGCCCCGTGGCCGTCATGGACCAGCTGCGCTTCGGCGCGGTCGACCACCCGGACACGGCGCGCGTCGTGCACGGCGTCGTGTCGGGTGTCGGCGGCTACGGCAACTCCCTGGGCCTGCCGAACATCGGCGGCGAGCTCGTGTTCGACTCCTCGTACCAGGGCAACCCGCTGGTCAACGCGCTGTGCATCGGCGTGCTGCGCCACGAGGACATCCACCTCGCCAACGCCTCGGGCGTCGGCAACAAGGTCGTCCTGTTCGGTGCGCGCACGGGCGGCGACGGCATCGGTGGCGCCTCGATCCTCGCGTCCGAGACGTTCGAGGACGGCGTCCCCGCCAAGCGCCCGAGCGTCCAGGTGGGCGACCCCTTCATGGAGAAGGTCCTCATCGAGTGCTGCCTCGAGCTCTACGCGGCGCGCGTCGTCGAGGGCATCCAGGACCTCGGCGCGGCCGGCATCTCGTGCGCCACCTCGGAGCTCGCCTCGAACGGTGACGGCGGCATGCACGTCGAGCTCGACTCGGTCCTGCTGCGCGACCCGTCGCTCAACGCGGGCGAGATCCTCATGTCGGAGTCGCAGGAGCGCATGATGGCGGTCGTCGCGCCCGACAAGCTCGACGAGTTCCTCGCCATCACGAGCAAGTGGGACGTCGAGACGTCCGTCATCGGCGAGGTCACCGGCACGGGCCGCCTGACGATCGACCACCAGGGCGAGCGCATCGTCGACGTGGACCCCAGGTCGGTGGCGCACGAGGGCCCCACCTACCACCGCCCCTACGCGCGCCCCACGTGGATGGACGGCCTCAACGCGGACACCGTGGTTGCTGCCGCGCTGGCACGTCCCGAGACCGCCGACGAGCTCCGCGCGACCGCGCTGCGCCTGCTCGGCTCGCCCAACCTCGCGTCGAAGGAGTGGGTCACCAACCAGTACGACCGCTTCGTCCAGGGCAACACGGCCCTCGCCCAGCCCGACGACGGCGGCGTGATCCGCGTCGACGAGACCACGGGCCTCGGGGTCGCGCTCGCGACCGACGCCAACGGCCGCTACGCCAAGCTCGACCCGCGCACGGGCGCCCAGATCGCGCTCGCCGAGGCGTACCGCAACGTCGCCACGACCGGCGCACGTCCGCTCGCCATCACCGACTGCCTCAACTTCGGCTCCCCCGAGGACCCCGACTCCATGTGGCAGCTCGTCGAGGCCATCGAAGGCCTGGCCGACGCGTGCCAGACCCTCGGCGTCCCCGTCACGGGCGGCAACGTCTCGCTCTACAACGGCACGGGCGAGCCCGGGCAGATCGACTCCTCGATCCACCCGACGCCCGTCGTCGGCGTCCTCGGCGTGCTCGACGACGTCGCGCACGCCACCGGGTCCGGCTGGCGCGAGGCCGGGGAGGCCGTCTACCTCCTCGGCACGACCCGCCCCGAGCTCGACGGCTCCGCCTGGGCCGACGTCGTCCACCAGCACCTCGGCGGCGTGCCCCCGCAGGTCGACCTCGCGGCCGAGCGCGCACTCGCCGAGGTGCTCGTCAACGCGAGCCGCGACGACCTGGTCTCCGCCGCGCACGACCTCTCCGAGGGCGGCCTGGTCCAGGGCCTCCTCGAGGCGTCGCTGCGCTTCGGCACCGGCGCCAAGGTCTCGATCGACGCCCTCGCGGCGCGCGACGGCGTCACCCCGTTCGAGGCCCTGTTCTCCGAGTCCACGGCCCGCGCGCTCGTCGCCGTGCCGCGCGGTGAGGAGACCAAGCTGGTCGACGCGTGCGTCGCGCGCGGCGTGCCCGTCCTCAAGATCGGCGAGACCGGCACCGAGCCCGCCGAGGTCACCGAGACCGGGGAGTCGCTCGAGGTCGAGGGCATCTTCACGATCCCGCTGAGCGAGGCCGACCAGGTGTTCCGTGCGACCCTGCCGGGGATCTTCGGCTGATTCGCTGCTGAGCCGCCGACGGGGCGGGGCGCCGGAGACC
>NZ_JBHUAD010000248.1:0-5413 GCF_042789955.1 Oerskovia sp. NPDC056781 | reverse complement strand
CCTCTCTTGTCGGGGTACTGTGGGTGTTGTGGGGGGGGGGGGCCGGGCGCTTCCGCGCGCCGAGGGGGCGGAGGACGCGGCGGGCCGGGCCTGCTCTGCCGGCGTGTCGGCCGGTTCGATGGTGGAGCTCACGCCGCTCAGTTTACCGGCGCGTCTGCCGGGCGGAGGCGCCCGTCGGGTCGTCCTCCGCGGTGATGCTCGCCCCGTCCGGCCCGACGGCGTCGCGCACCGGGGCGTCCTGCGTGCCCTCGACGATCTCACCCTTCGGGTCGGCGATCGCCTCGCCGCGAGCGACCATGCCGGCCTCGCCCGAGAGCTTGACCTCCTTGAGGAACAGCGCGAGCACGAAGCCGACGACGACGAGCGGGACCAGGTACCAGAACGCCGGGGCGAGAGCGTTCGTGAAGGCGTCGATCACGCCCGTCTTGACGGGCTCCGGGAGGGCCTGGACCGCGGCAGGGGTCAGGCTCGACGCCTCTCCCCCACCCGTGGCCGCGCCGCCGGGGATGACCTCCGCGAGGTTGGCCGACAGCCGCGTCGTGAAGATCGTGCTGAAGAGCGCCGTGCCCACGGCCGCACCGATCTCGCGGAAGAAGTTGTTCGCGCTCGTCGCGGTGCCGATCTCGTGGGGGTCCACGGAGTTCTGGACGGCCAGCACGATGGTCTGCATGACGAGCCCCATGCCGGCACCCATCACGAAGATCATGGCGCCGAACAGGACCATGGACATGTCGCCCGTGATCGTCGTGAGCCAGATGATGCCCGCGGTCGTGATCGCGAGTCCCGCGACGGGGTAGATCTTGTAGCGGCCCGTCCTGGTGATCGCGAACCCGGACCCGATCGCCGTGAGCATGACACCGACCATCATGGGCAGCATGAGGAAGCCGGACTCGGTCACGCCCGCACCGGTCGACATCTGCAGGAACGTCGGCAGGAACGCCAGCGCGGAGAACATGCCCATGCCGAGCACGAGGCCGATGAGCGTCGCGATGGTGAACGTGCGGTTCTTGAAGAGGTGCAGCGGCAGGAGGGGCTCCTCCGCACGCCGCTCGACCACGACGAACAGGGCGATCGATGCGAGGGTCGCGGCGACCATGCCCAGGAGCTTGGGGTCGGACCAGTCGTAGCCCCGGCTGGAGGTCAGCGACTCCCAGCTCGTGAGCAGGACGATCCCGGACGTCCCGACGACGAGGAAGAAGATGCCCGCGACGTCGATCTTGCGCCCCGAACGGTGGCTCGGGAGCTTGAGCGTGAACCAGGCGACGAGGAACGCCGCGATCCCGATCGGGACGTTGATCCAGAAGGCCCAGCGCCACCCCGGTCCCTCGGTGAACCAGCCGCCGAGCAGGGGGCCGATCACGGCCGCGATGCCGAACAGGGCACCCATGGGCCCCATGTACTTGCCGCGGTCCTTGGCCGGGACGATGTCCGCGATGATGGCCTGCGACAGGATCATGAGGCCACCGCCGCCGAGGCCCTGGACGGCGCGCCAGGCGACGAGCTCGGGGAACGTCTGGGCGAAGCCCGCACCTGCCGAGGCGACGGTGAACAGGCCGATCGCGACGAGGAAGGGCCACCGACGGCCCCACAGGTCGCCGAACTTGCCGTAGAGGGGCATGACGATCGCGATCGCCAGGATGTAGGCCGTGATGACCCAGCCCTGGTGCTCGACCCCGTGCAGCTCGCCGACGATGGTCGGCATCGCGGTGCCGACGATCGACTGGTCGAGCGAGGACAGGAACATCGAGGCCATGAGCGCGCCGAAGATCAGCCAGACGGTGCGCTGCGTCAGCACGATGAGCGGCTTGCCGCTGTCCGTGGGAGACGCGCCGGCCCCGGCCGGCGGGGCCGGCGTCGTGGAGCGGGAGGTGGACATGAGGAATCCGTTCAGGTCGGTGGGGAGCCACCCGGCGGACGCGGACCGCGGGTGCGAAGGGGAGCGAGGAAGGTGGTGCGAGGTGCGCGGTCAGCCCGGCGTGGACCCCGGACGGACGAGTGCCCGGAGCTGGGCGACGACCGAGCCGAGGTGGTCGACGGGTTCGCCGGTGCGCCCGAGACGCTCCCACTCGAGGGTCGTGGTGCGCAGGAGGCTCATCACGACCATGGCGAGCAGCTCGGGCTCGGGCACGAAGGGGTGGTCGGCGCGGCGCCGGTCGAACACGTCGATGAGCCCCGTGCGCAGGTTCTCGATCCACCACATGTGGCGGGCGAGGAGCCGGGGCTCGCGTTCGACGAGCTTGATCGCCCGGTGCACGCGGTCGAGGGACATGACCTGGTGGGCCAGCAGGTCGGTGACGAGCGCCTGGAGGTCGTCCAGGAGGTCCCCCGTGGGGCCGCCCCCGACGAAGACGGCCACGGCGTCGGGGGACGGCGAGAACTCCTCGACCCCGAGCACCGCGTCGTCCTTCGACGCGAAGTAGTTGAAGAACGTGCGTGTCGAGACGCCGATCGAGGTGCAGACGTCCTCGACCGTGACGTCGTCCAGACCTCGCTCGAGCACGAGGGTCTGGGCGGCGTCGATGAGCGCCTCACGGCGTTCGCGCTTCTTGCGCTCGCGCAGTCCCGTGGGGGCTGCGGAGGGCTCGACCAGATTCTGCACAGCCGCAACATTACACGTCGTGCAACTTTGCAGGCAATGCAGTATTTGCGTGACACCCGTCACGGCCGGGCTCTCGTCGCCGACGAACGGGCGGGCGCCGAGACGGGGCGTCAGGCCTCGCCGAAACCCCCCTCGACGGCGGCGAGCGCCGCGTCCCGGGCCTCGTTCGCCTGCGGCCCCTCGGCCGCGATCACGAGCTCCCGCCCGCCGGTCGCGCCCAGCTTCATCATCTCGAGCACGCTCGCGGCGTTGACCCCGTTGATGGTGACCTTCGCGTCGTAGCCCGCGACGAGCCGGGCGAGGATCGCCGCCGGACGGGCGTGCAGGCCGAGCGGGTTGCGCAACGTGACCGCACGCGGGGCGCCGGGCGAGTCGTCCTCGATGCCCGCGGCGCCGGCGAGCTGGTCGGCCGGCCCGGCGGCGGGGACGAACCCTCCCCCGGCTCCGGCCGCACTCTGCGCGAAGGTGCTGCCGGCTGCCTCGGCCGAGGCGAGCACCTCGGCGAGGCTGCCCCCGCCGTGCGCCGTGACGGCCGCGGCGACGGCCCCCTCGACGAACGGGGCGTCCGCGAGGACGACCCGGCCCTCGAGCGAGTCATCGAGCTCGATGACCGACTCGATCGTCATGACGGCCGACCCCAGGTCGGCGAGCACCACGACCCCCTCGGTCCCCACGAGGCCCCCGTCGACCGCGGTCGACACCACGTCATAGCTCGTCCCCAGGCTGCCGTCGTCCGTGCCGCCCGCGGGCAGGAGCAGCACGCCGGGAGCCATCTGCGCGGCGAGCTCGGCGGCCCCCTGCGCGAGACGGGCCGAGTGGGACACGAGCACCAGGGCGATCCGTGCACGATCGCCGACCTGTGGGGTAGTCATCGGGCCATCATTCACCGGGAGCGGCGGCCGCCGCGACCGCAGCCCGCAGGATCACGACGGTCGACGTCGCCCCCGGGTCCTGGTGCCCGATGCTCCGTTCGCCCAGGTAGCTCGCCCGACCCTTGGTCGCGAGCAGGGGGACCGTCGCGAGAGCGCCGGCCTCGGCCGCGGCGAGCGCCGCCTCGAGGACGCCCACGGGGTCCGCACCGGAGTCCGCCGCGGCGACCGCGGCGTCGACCGCGGGCTGCCAGGCGTCGACCATGGTCTTCTCCCCCGGCGCGGCCTTGCCGCGCGCGGTGATGCCCTCGAGCGCGCCCTCGAGCAGCGCGACGACGGCCGAGGAGTCGAGCTCCGCCAGTCCCGTGACCTTGGCCGCGCGCAGGAACGCGGTGCCGTAGAGCGGTCCCGACGCGCCTCCGACCGAGGACATGAGCGTGGTCGCCACGAGCTTGAGCACGTCGCCGATCTGCGCGGGCTCGGCCTCCAGCCCGTCCAGCTTGGCGACGACCGCCTGGAACCCTCGGTTCAGGTTCTCGCCGTGGTCACCGTCGCCGATCTGACGGTCCAGCTCGGTGAGCTCGTCCCGCGCCGACACGATCATCGTCGCGGTGTCCCTCATCCAGCGCACAGCCCACGCAACGTCCAGCGTCATCAATCGCCCTTTCCCTACTGTCCGGGGCGGTTCGCGAGAACCGCCCCGG
Source organism: Oerskovia sp. NPDC056781 (assembly GCF_042789955.1). Classification (NCBI taxonomy): domain Bacteria; kingdom Bacillati; phylum Actinomycetota; class Actinomycetes; order Micrococcales; family Cellulomonadaceae; genus Oerskovia; species Oerskovia sp. NPDC056781. The sequence continues at coordinate 1,241 of NZ_JBHUAD010000248.1, read as the reverse complement.
TTGCGCCGTCCCCCGGCTCTCGGGGGTCGGCCGGAGTCACCACCGCAGAGCGGCGGTGTGCACGGGCGCGTCCCAGAGCGCGGTCAGCTCGTCGTCCAGCCGGAGCACGGTGACCGAGGCCCCCTGCATCTCCAGCGAGGTGACGTAGTTGCCCACGAGCGAGCGGGTGACCGCCACGCCGCGCGCCTCGAGCAGCCTCCTCGCCTGACGATAGACGACGTAGAGCTCGGACTGGGGCGTACCGCCCATACCGTTAACGAACAGCAACACTCGCTCGCCGCCCTCGAGCCGCAGGTCCTCCGCGACGGCGTCGACCAGCATGCCCGTGATCTCGTCCGCCGAGGCCAGGGGGATGCGGTGACGGCCCGGCTCACCGTGGATCCCGATGCCGATCTCGATCTCGTCGTCGCCGAGGTCGAAGCTGGGCTTGCCCACGTGCGGCACGGTGCAGGCGCTCAGCGCGACCCCCATGGAGCGGACGTTGGCGACGACCCGGCCGGCGATCTCGGTGACCTTGCCCAGGTCGTCCCCGCGGTCCGCGGCGGCCCCGGCGATCTTCTCGACCGCGACCGTCCCGGCCACGCCGCGACGCCCCGCGGTGTAGAGCGAGTCCTCGACCGCGACGTCGTCGTTGACGAGGATGCTCGCGGCCTGCGTGCCCTCGGCCTCGACGAGCTCGAGCGCGGTCTCGAAGTTGAGCACGTCGCCCGTGTAGTTCTTGACGATCGCGAGCACGCCGGCACCCGAGTCGGCGCCGAGGATCGCCGGCACGATCTGGTCCGGCGTGGGCGAGGTGAACACCGCGCCGGGCACCGCGGCGTCGAGCATCCCGGCACCCACGAAGCCCGCGTGCAGGGGCTCGTGCCCCGCGCCGCCCCCGCTGACGAGCCCGACCTTGCCGGGCACCGCGCCGCCCGCGCGCGAGACGTACAGCGGCGCGCGGTGGACCTCGACCAGGTCGGCGTGGGCCAGCTCGAACCCGTCGAGCGACTCCGTCACCGCGTCCTGCGGCTCGTTGAGCAGCTTCTTCATGGCGCATCCCTTCGTCGGACTGCTGCGGCACCGGGCGGCCGCGTGCACTGCTCGCGCACCGGTGACGCGTGCCCCCGGTGCCCGTCCCCCCATCAAACACCCCCGCGCGGCACGCGGCACGCAGGGAGCCGGGCCGTCACAGCGTGGGAAGGCCTCGGCCTCGGGAGAGACGCCCGCCCGACGACGCAGGGCGCCCCTCGTCCGAGGGG
>NZ_JBHUAD010000247.1:0-5501 GCF_042789955.1 Oerskovia sp. NPDC056781 | reverse complement strand
GGCCTTGGGGCCGGGCACGCGGCGCGCTTCGTCAGACCCGTGCACCGACATGAAGGAGTTGAAGTGGCACAGCTGAACGTCGACCTCGTGGCGGCGGACCGCAAGATCTGGTCCGGGGACGCGCGCGCCGTGAGCGCGCCCGCCGCCGACGGTGAGATCGGTATCCTCGTGAACCACTCGCCCCTCCTGTCCGTCCTCGGTGAGGGCACCGTGCGGATCACCGGCGCGAACGGCGAGAAGGTCGCCGTGAAGGTCACCGGTGGGTTCCTCTCGGTGGACTCCAACCAGGTCATGCTCGTGGTGGACGACGCAGAGGTGCTCGACGGCGCCGGCGTCTCCGGCCACTGACGGGCTCAGGTAGCACACGTGCCGCTCCCCGCCTGGATCGCGATCGGACTGCTTCTGGCAGTCGCGCTCGTGGTCGGGCTGGGAGCGTTGCGTCTTCGGGCCATCTCCCACCGGGTGGGGTCCTTCGAGTGCAGCGCCCGCCCCGCAGGGGACGGGCAGGCGTCCTGGTCGCTGGGGATCGCGCACTACGGCGTGGGACGCATCGACTGGTGGCGCTGCTGGTCCCTGTCTCTGCGTCCGTCCCGCTCGTGGCGGCGTCAGGACCTCGTGATCGTCTCGCGCCGCCCCTTGGAAGGGGACCGCGACCTCTTCCTCGTGGAGTGCTCGTACGAGGACGTCCGGTTCGAGCTGACGATGTCGAGCGGCGCGTACGCCGGTCTCGCGTCGTGGCTCGAGGCCGCGCCCCCCGGCCGTCGCGGCGTGGTGGTCTGAGTCCGGCTGCGTGGCGCGGCGGGGTGCTAGCGTCGCCCGTGGACGTCGTCCCGGGCCGTGGCTCTCGGCCACGAGAGGCCGTCCGCGCTGTCCCGCCGCCACCTTCTGTCCCCGTCTGAGGAGTTCTTCGTGCGTCTCGTGGTTGCCCAGTGCTCGGCTCACTACACCGGCCGGCTCTCGGCCCACCTCCCGCTCGCGACCCGCGTGCTGCTCGTCAAGGCAGACGGCAGCGTGCTGCTGCACTCGGACGGCGGCTCGTACAAGCCCCTCAACTGGATGAGTCCGCCGTGCTCGATGGCGGTCTCGGAGCCTGACGAGTCGGCGCGCGAGCGTGGCGTGACCCAGGTCTGGGCGGTCCAGCACGCGAAGAGCGACGATCGCCTCGAGATCGAGCTGTACGAGGTCCTGCACGACTCGGCCCACGACCTGGGCGTGGACCCGGGCCTGATCAAGGACGGCGTCGAGGCACACCTGCAGGAGATGCTCGCCGCCCAGATCCAGCTCCTGGGGACGGGGCACACGCTGATCCGCCGCGAGTACCCGACGGCGATCGGCCCGGTCGACATCCTGGCCCGGGACAAGGACGGTGCGACGGTCGCGGTCGAGATCAAGCGTCGCGGCGACATCGACGGCGTCGAGCAGCTCACGCGCTACCTGGACCTGCTGAACAGGGACCCGCTCCTCGCGCCGGTGCGGGGCGTGTTCGCGGCGCAGGAGATCAAGCCGCAGGCGCGTGTCCTGGCGACGGACCGGGGGATCGGGTGCCTGGTCCTGGACTACGACGCGATGCGCGGGGTCGACGACGTGGACTCGCGCCTCTTCTAGTTCGCCTCGCGGCGGCCACCTCGCGGCGGCGGCCTCGCTGCGATCGCGGTCCGGTGGTCGTGTGACCGTGTGACCGTGTGACCGTGTGACCGTGTGACCGCGCCGTCGAGGTCTCGTCCTTCCGCGACTCCTCGGCGATGTGGTCGTGGATGCTGCCCGTCCGGCCGTCGTGGCTGGGCGGGCGCTTCTCGTGCTATGTTTTTGAACATGTTCAAAAACTCTCACGGGCAGCGGCGGAACGCGTGACCGCGCCCGCACCGTCGCCCGGGGCGGTCCCGGCCTCCGCGCCCAAGTCCGTGCAGACCCGTGCCAAGGTCCTCGACGCGGCGCTCGGGATGCTGCGCGAGCAGGGCTACGAGGCGACGACCATGCGCGCGATCGCCACCCGTGCCGGGGTGAGCACCGGCAACGCGTACTACTACTTCCCGTCCAAGGACCACCTGGTCCAGGAGCTCTACGTCGACGTCCAGCGCGCGCACCGGCTCGCCGCGGACGCTGCGCTCGCGCAGGGCGGGACGCTCGCCGCACGCCTGCGCCGCGTGCTCGACGCGGGGATCGACGTGTTCACGCCCTATCACTCGTTCGGCGCCGAGTTCGTCTCGGTCGCGATCCGCCCGGGCGCTGCAGCCAACCCCTTCAGCGAGGCCTCGCGCGAGGCGCGCGAGCTCTCGCTCGCGATCTTCGAGGACGTCGTCGCGGGGGCCTCGCCCGCGGTGCCCGCCGCGCTGCGTGCACAGCTCCCCGAGCTGCTGTGGCTCGCACACCTCGGGGTGACGCTCTTCTGGGTCCAGGACTCGTCGTCGGGCACGGCGCGGACGCGGCGCCTCGTCGCCGGGGCGAGCCCGATCGTCGGAACGCTCGTCCGGCTCTCCCGCCTCCCGGTGGCGCGCAAGGTCGTCGACGACGTCCTGCGCCTGACCGCCTCGCTCAGGACCTGACGTGAGCCCCGCGACCGCGGTCCTCGTGGACCTCGTGGTGGCCTTCGGGCTCGTGGTGGTGCTCCCGCTCGGGCTGACCCTGCTCGGACCGCGCACGGTCCCGGGGGCGGGCAGCGTGTGGTGGCCCGTGGCGGGAGCCGTGACGGCCGCGGGAGCCTGGCTCCCGCGGGGGGCGCTCGCTCAGGCGGCGACGGTGCCGTTCCTGGTGGCGTCAGCGGTCCTGGCCGTCGCGGCGGTCCGTGTCGCCCGTCCCGGCCCGACGGCGCCTCGACCGCCCGAGGTGCGGCTCGCCGTCGGCGTCGCTCTCGTCATGCCGGGGGTCGGTGCAGCGGCGATGCTCGCCGACCGCGGGGGATGGGGACTCCTCGGTTTCTCGGGGACGTACCTGACGCTGACCGTGCCGCACATGCTCTTCGCGGGTTTCGCAGCGGCGCTCGTCGCCGGGCTGACCGCCGGCCCCTGCGGCAGAGGCGCCGGGGCCGGCCGAACGGGGCCCTCGACCGCTGCGCGCGTCGGCGCGGCCGGCGTGCCGCTGGGGACCGGCCTGGTCCTGGTCGGGTACTTCGTCGGGAACGTCGCCGAGCTGGTCGGGGCTCTCGTGCTGACGGGCGCGCTCTGGTGCACCGTCTGGGCCGTGCTCGGCATCCCGACCCGGCGGGCCGCGCGGGCGCTCCTCGTGACGGGCTCCGTCGCGGTCGTGGCGTCGATGCTGCTCGCGGTCTGGTGGGCCGTCGGTGAGGCCACGGGGGTGCCGCACCCGAGCATCGGGCAGATGGCGGCGACGCACGGCGTCGCGAACGCGCTCGGCTTCGCCCTGTGCACGGTGCTCGGCCTCCGGCTCGCCCGGGGCGGAGCGGCCCCGGGAGGCGGGGCTCCGGCGCTGCAAGAACACGACCGCTCGGCACACAGACCCAGCAGGAGCCCAGGACGGAGACAGGCATGACGCAGCCCCGCACGACCTACCCCGAGGTGGGAGCCACCCGGTCCGCAGAGCTGCCCGCAGGCTATGCGCACCTGCGGTTGCGCCACCGGATCTCCGAGCGGCCCTACTCGGTCGACGAGCTCGGTCGCCTCGGCGAGCTGCTCCTGACCTGGCAGGTGCACGCTCGTGCGCGCGTGCAGATCGTGACCTCTGCGCCGGTCGCGGAGCCCGGCGGGACCGTGTCGACCCGGCTGGGCCTCGGGCCGGTCCGGCTGAGCGAACCGTGCGAGATCGTGTGGGTCGAGCGCGAGGAGCAGCGGATCGGCTTCGGCTACGGCACCCTGCCGGGCCACGTGTTCGTGGGGGAGGAGTCGTTCGTGCTCGAACGCGACGCGGCGGGCGACGTGTGGTTCGTCGTGGACGTCTTCAGCAACCCTGCGGTCAGATGGGTCTCGATGCTCCGCCTCCTGGTCCCGACGTTCCAGCGGCTGTACATCGCGCACCTCGCGCGGGCTGCGCGAGGACTGCTGCGCGACCTCTGACCGGTCGCGTCTCAGCACTCGACCCACCTCGAGGGCCCCCACGACCATTCGTGCGTCGTCCGAACGAAGTGCGCAAGAATGAGGCCATGACGTCGAACCCCGCCCCGCTGTCATCCGCCTCCACGCCTGCGTCCTCGTCGGGGGAGGCGCCGCCCGCAGGGCGGACCGCCCTGCGGGGCCGGGTCGTGACCCCGCAGGAGGTGATCGAGGACGGCGTCGTGGTCGTCGACGGTCCGGCGATCGCGTGGGTCGGCGAACGCCGGGACGCCACTGCTGCCGGGTACGCGGCCGAGGTCGAGGCAGCGGCCGAGCCCGCCGCGGGGCAGGTCGTCCTGCCGGGCCTCGTCGAGGTGCACAACCATGGTGGTGGAGGGGCGAGCTTCCCCGACGCCGTCGACGCCCAGGAGGCACTCGTCGCGGTCCGCGAGCACCGCCGCCACGGGACGACGAGCCTGGTCGCGTCGCTCGTGACGGCCGAGCGCGAGACCCTGCTGCGCCGGGTCGCGACGCTCGCCGAGCTCGGTGACGCGGGCGAGATCGCGGGTATCCACCTGGAGGGACCGTTCCTGTCCGAGGTGCGCTGCGGTGCGCAGAACCCGCACGACATGCTCGCGGGCGACCCCGACCTGGTCCGGGCGATCGCCGAGGCCGGGCGCGGGCACGTCCGTACCATGACCTTCGCCCCCGAGGTCCCGGGCAACACGGGGCCCGGCGGGGTCGTCGAGACCCTGGTCGAGGTGGGCGCGGTTCCCTCGGTCGGGCACACCGACGCGTCGTCGGAGCAGACCGACGCCGCGATCGCCGAGGGGGTCACGGCGCTCGCCGCGCGTCGGGCCGCACTCGTCGAGGCGGGGGAGCAGGTGGGTCCTGCGCCCCGCGTGACCGCGACGCATCTCTTCAACGGCATGCGCCCGCTGCACCACCGCGCCCCTGGGCCCATCGCCGCGTGCCTCGCGGCCGCGGCACGCGGCGACCTCGTGGTCGAGCTCGTCGCGGACGGCACCCACCTCGCGGCCGGGACGGTCCGCAGCGTGTTCGAGCTCGTCGGGCCGGACGCGATCGTGCTCGTCACGGACGCGATGGCGGCTGCGGGCATGGCCGACGGGACGTACCAGCTCGGTCCGATGGCGGTCACGGTCGCCGACGGCGTCGCGCGCCTCGACGACGGGACGCCCGAGGGGTCGATCGCCGGGGGGACGTTCCACCTGCTCGACGTGGTGCGCGCGACCGTCGGCTTCGGCATCCCGCTGGTCGATGCCGTCAAGGCGGCGTCGCTGACGCCGGCCGGTGTGCTCGGGCGTGCGGACATCGGCGCGCTGGAGGCCGGTCGTCGTGCGGACGTCGTCGTGACCGACGCGGACCTCCACCCGGTCGGCGTCTGGCGCGGCGGAGCGTTGGTCACCGACTGACCCCGAGAGATCCTGGCGGGCGTCGTCCGACCTGCGACGACGCCCGAACAGCGGCCCGGCCCCGAGCGAGAGCTCGGTGCCGGGC
>NZ_JBHUAD010000246.1:0-5506 GCF_042789955.1 Oerskovia sp. NPDC056781 | reverse complement strand
GACCGGGGCCGGTCGGGCGGGTCGATCGGCCCCGGCCGGTCAGGAGGTCAGCACGTCCTCCCGTCGAACGTCGCGGGCACGACGGTCGTGATTGGCTGCCCTGCCACGGTCCCGGTCGCGGTCACCGAGGTGCTGCCCGCCGCGACCGACGTCGTCCGGGCGTTGAAGGACTGCGCCGCGAGCCTGCCGCCCGCCACCTGGGAGAACGACTTGGTGCCGTAGGGCGTCGCGAGCGCGACGTCGACCGGGGACCCCTCCTTGTTGGTCGCCGTGACCGCGAGCTGGACCTTGCCGGCCACGCAGCGCGTGACGGCCGAGGCCTGCACGTCGAGGGCGGGCGTGGGCGTCACGTCGACGCCGCCGTAGAAGTCGACGTAGCTCGGGATGGTGTCCGGGCCGTCGGCGCGCGGGCCGACGCCGTTGATGACGGCGTCGAAGATGCCCTCTCCGCCGAGCGAGACGACGAGCAGGTGGTGCATCTTGACCCCGGCGACCTGCGGGACCTCGAAGCCGCCGTCGACGACGATCTCGGTCTCCTCGGTGTCGGACGTGAAGTTCGAGTAGGAGCCCAGGCCCCAGGCCTCGTGGTTCTTCACGTCGTCGGCGACCTTGTAGGCGGCCCAGCCGCGGGTGTCGCCGTTCTGCCAGGCCGCCTGGTCCGGGACGTCGTAGGGCAGCTCGTTCTGGTAGAACACGGTGCTGCCCCGCTCGCCGTTCCACAGGGTGTTGTACTTCTGGTAGTGCTCGACGAACAGGCCGTACGCCGAGACGTCGTCCCCGTTGACCACGAACCCGTAGTCGGACGTGTTGAGGTCCCAGCCGATGCCCTCGCCGTGGTCGCCGCGCCACGACCACACGTGGTCGACGATCGTGTCGTCGGCGTGGATGACCATGGCCGCGTCGACCTTGCCCGCGACGGCCCCGCCCACGCGCATGAACACGTCGTGCAGCACGATCGGGTCGTCCGAGTGGTCGGTGTGGACGCCCTCGTCGCCGACGACGAACAGCGCCGGGGACTCGGTGACCGCGGCGTCGAACAGGATGCCCGCGACCGTGATGCCGTCCTCGTCGGCCACGTGCATGCCGACGCCCCCGTGCTCGGGGATGATCGTCGCGTAGCCCAGGCCCAGGACGACCGTGCCGGGGTCGTCCACCTGGATCGTCTCGTCCACGCGGTAGACGCCGGGGGTCAGGAGCAGGTTCTTGCCCGCGGCCAGGGCCGCGTTGATCTCGGCGGCCGTGTCACCCTCCTTGGCCACGAAGAAGTCGTCGAGCGGGATCGAGGTGCCGGCCGTGTGGCCGTTCTTCCACGTCGTGCCGGTCGTGCCCTCGCGCAGCTCGGGGACGAACACGGCCCACTCGTCGCCGTCGAGGTAGAGGTACGGCTTCTCACGGACGGTGCCCGTGGTGTCGAGCGTCGTCACCGGGGGTGTCGGCCACGTCGCAGCCGTGGGCAGCGTGCCCTCGACGCCCGAGTAGACCATGTTCCAGACGCCGCCCTTCCACTCGCCGACCGAGCTGTCGCGGGCGTACCACTGCTGCTGCGTCCAGGACTCGACGACGCCGGTCACGTTCGAGTCGGCGATGTAGCCGCCCGAGGACCAGCCGTAGGCCGACGAGTCGAGCTGGAGCCCGCCGTTGACCTGGACGCGGCGGAACGGTGCCGCCTGGGACGTGGCCCAGCGGGCCATGCCGTCGTCGGGGGTGATCGACAGGTTCTCGGCCGAGCGCCAGAAGTTCTGGGTCGCGTTGCCGCCGAACCACTGCGCGTCGACCCAGTCCCCGCCGTGCAGGGTCACGTCGGTCGGGTCCTGGCCCACGCCGGAGAGCGAGGTGTAGAAGCCGATGCGGGCGTCGACGTCGTACTCGCCGGGCGTGAACAGGAACTGGTAGCGGCCGGGGCCGAACTGGTCCTGCTCCTGCTGGGCGAACACGGTGTCGATCTGGTGCTGGATCGCCGAGTCCGGCATCGAGGGGTCGAACACGAGGACGTTCGGGCCGAACAGGTCGGTCGTCGGGTCGATCGAGGCGCCGGGGGCGAGCACGCGGAGCTCGTACATCGAGTAGCCGAACGTCGTGCCGCGGGCGAGGCCCTGCCACCGCACGTACCGGGCAGAGGTCGTGTCGAACGTGACGACGTCGGTCCCGCCGTCCTGGCCGCGCGCCTGGGCGGCCGTCGTCCACGTGGCGCCGTCGGTCGAGACCTGGACGTCGTAGTCCTTGCCGTACGCGCCCTCCCACAGGATGCTCACGCCGCAGACGTCCTTGGCCTGGCCCAGGTCCACCTGGAGCCACTCGTCGTCCTGGCCGGTCCAGGTGGTCGTGTTCAGCACCGAGCCCCAGCGGGTGCTCGTGTTCTGGTCGACCGCCTTGGCCGGGGTCGAGTCGCCCTGCTGGGACGAGGCCGTCGCGGTCGCGCCCGCGGTCACGTCGGTCAGGCAGGCCGTGGGGCCGTTCGGGTCCACCGGGTCGACCGGTCCGCCGGCGGGCTCGCCGAACACGCGGAACTCCCACAGCGAGTAGCCGTAGCCCGTGCCGCGGACGTCGCCGAGCAGGCGGACGTAGCGCCCGGTGCCGTCGACGTCGAGCACGTCGGCGCCCCCGTCGCCGTCGGTCACGGTGCGCACGGTCGTCCAGGTCGAGCCGTCGTCCGAGGTCTGGATGCGGTACCCCTTGCCGTAGGCGCCTTCCCAGTCGAGCTCGACGCGGTCGATCGAGGCCCGCTGGCCCAGGTCCACCTGGATCCACTGCGGGTCGGCGGCCAGGCTCGACCAGCGGCTGCCGCCGTCGCCGTCGAACGCCTCGGCAGCCTGGTAACCGTTGGGCGACTGCGTCGAGGAGGCCGTCGCGGGCTTGCCCTGGGACAGCAGGGCGGGTCCGTCGGCCGCGGAGGCGGGGACGAGCGGGACGGCGAGGCCCGCGGCCGCGACAGCCAGGGCCAGGGCGGCTCCGGCGCCGCGACGGGTGCGTGGTCTCCCGCGGTGCGGGGTGGGTGCCGGTGGCGGCACGGTGGGAAGGGGCGAGAAGGGCATCGGTTCTCTCCTAGGTCGTCGTCGACCGCGTCCTGGCTCTACGTCGAGCGGGACGCACGTCGTGAGAGAGCGCTCTCTCACGATGTCGGTCAGTATTCAGGTGAGCGGCACCCTCGTCAAGAGAGCGCTCTCCCAGCCGTGGAGGCTCCGCCGCGGTGCTCCGGCACCCCCACCCCGTGACCCACGCCCGACGGCGAGGCGCCCACCCTGACCGCGCGCCGCCGTCGGGCGCCGCGATGCACCAGGACCCGCGCACGCGCTGCTAGCCTCGCCCCATGCGTGAGGACGGCCGAGTCTCGACGCCCCCGACGCTCGAGGACGTCGCCCGGGTGGCGGGAGTCTCGCGCGCCACGGTGTCCCGGGTGATCAACCAGCAGCGCCGCGTCGCCCCGGACCTGCGGGCCGTCGTCGAGAAGGCCATCGCCCAGACCGGGTACGTGCCCAACCGGGCGGCCCGCTCGCTCGTCACGGGACGCACGGGGACCGTCGCGGTCGTGATCTCGGGCGTCGACCCCGAGATCGAGGGCAACCAGATGACGGGACAGGTCTTCGCGGACCCGTTCTTCGGGCGGATCGTCGCCGCGTTCGTGCGCGCCCTGCGGCCCCACGACCTGCACCCCGTGCTCATGCTCGCCGAGACCGACGACGCCCGCGCCCAGGTCATGTCCTACCTGCGCCAGGGCAACGCCGACGGCGCGCTGCTCGTCGCCGCGCAGGCCGACGACCCCCTGCCCGGCATGCTCGTCGAGGCCGGCCAGCGCGCGGTCCTGTTCGCCCGCCCCGAGCCCGCGCTGCCCATCAGCTTCGTGGACGTCGCCAACCGCGACGGCGCGCGACTGGCCGCCCGGCACCTCATCGAGCGCGGGTGCGACGAGCTCGCCGTCATCTCCGGCCCGGCCGGCCTGCACGCCGCCGAGGAACGCCTCGCAGGCTTCCGCGACGAGGTGTCCCGGCACGGTCGCGCGTACGTCCCCGCCGAGCCCGGGGAGTTCACGCTCGAGGGTGGCGAGGCCGCGACGGAACGCCTGCTCGACGCCGTCCCCGGACTCGACGGCGTGTTCGCCGCGAACGACTACATGGCCCAGGGGGCCGTGCACGCGATCACGGCCCGCGGGTTGCGCGTCCCCGAGGACGTCGCCGTCGTCGGGTTCGACGACAGCTCGATCGCCCCGCTCTGCCGCCCGGCGCTCACCAGCGTGCGGCAGCCTGTCGAGGAGATGGCGGCCGAGATGGCGCGCCTGCTCGTCGGCCAGATCGCGGGCGAGCGGCAGGTGCGGTCGGTCGTGTTCGACCCGACGCTCGTGGTGCGCGACTCGGCCTGAGCACAATCCCGGTGACCGGGTCCGGGCCCCGGGTGCAGAATGGCAGCATGCCTCTCGCACCCCGCTACCTCGCCGCCGACGACCGCTACGAGTCCATGACGTACCGGCGCTCCGGTCGCAGCGGACTCGCCCTGCCCGCACTGTCGCTGGGCCTCTGGCACAACTTCGGCGACGTGAACCCGTTCGACAACCAGCGCGCGATCCTGCGCCGCGCGTTCGACCTCGGGATCACGCACTTCGACCTCGCGAACAACTACGGCCCGCCCTACGGCTCGGCCGAGGAGAACTTCGGGCGCCACCTCGCGCGCGACCTGCGCCCCTACCGCGACGAGCTCGTGATCTCGAGCAAGGCCGGGTACGACATGTGGCCCGGCCCCTACGGCGACGGCGGCTCGCGCAAGTACCTGCTGTCCTCGCTCGACCAGTCGCTCGCCCGCATGGGCCTCGACTACGTCGACATCTTCTACTCGCACCGGTTCGACCCCACGGTCCCGCTCGAGGAGACCATGGGCGCGCTCCACACGGCCGTGGTGAGCGGGCGGGCGCTGTACGTCGGCGTCTCCAACTACTCGCCCTCGCAGACCCGCGAGGCCGCGCAGATCCTCGCCGACCTCGGCACGCCGCTGCTCATCCACCAGCCCAGCTACTCGATGTTCAACCGGCACGTCGAGCTGCCCGAGGCCGGTCACGACGACGGCGAGAACCTGCTCGACGTCGTCGAGGACCTCGGCGTCGGCACCATCGTCTTCTCGCCCCTCCAGCAGGGGCTGCTCACGGACCGCTACCTCTCGGGCGAGGTGCCCGCGGACTCGCGCGCCGCCGTCGGGCACTTCCTCAAGCCCACCGCCATCTCCGAGACCTACCTCGAGCGCGCGCGTGCGCTGAACGAGATCGCGGCCGGTCGCGGGCAGTCGCTCGCGCAGCTCGCGCTGAGCTGGGTCCTGCGCGACGAGCGCATCACGTCGGCTCTCGTGGGGGCGAGCAGCGTCGCGCAGCTCGAGAACAACGTGGCCGCGCTCGACGCTCCCGCGCTCACGGCCGAGGAGATCGCGGCGATCGAGCCGTTCGCGGTCGACGGCACGACGCGCTGAGCCCACCCGCTCGACCCGGCTGTCGTGCCCGGGGTCGGTCAGGCACGTCCCTGACCGACCC
>NZ_JBHUAD010000245.1:0-5521 GCF_042789955.1 Oerskovia sp. NPDC056781 | reverse complement strand
GGGGTGGGCCTTTGGTGAATGGTTGTCCGGCGGCGACCTACTCTCCCACCCCGTCTCCAGGGCAGTACCATCGGCGCTGAGAGGCTTAGCTTCCGGGTTCGGAATGGGACCGGGCGTTTCCCTCTCGCTATGACCGCCGTAACTCTATGGAGATGTTCGGGTCCCCCGGTTACGTGGGGGTGTGCCCGTATCTCGGGAACCGCACAGTGGACGCGTAGCAAAAGTTTGTGTGTTATCAAGTTGTCGGCTTATTAGTACCGGTCAGCTTCAGCAGTCTTTAGTCCTGCCTTACACATCCGGCCTATCTACCCAGTGGTCTAGCTGGGAGCCTCTCCCCCTTGCGGGGATGGAAACCTCATCTTGAAGCAGGCTTCCCGCTTAGATGCTTTCAGCGGTTATCCCTTCCGAACGTAGCTAACCAGCCGTGCTCCTGGCGGAACAACTGGCACACCAGAGGTTCGTCCGTCCCGGTCCTCTCGTACTAGGGACAGCCCTTCTCAAGTTTCCTGCGCGCGCAGCGGATAGGGACCGAACTGTCTCACGACGTTCTAAACCCAGCTCGCGTACCGCTTTAATGGGCGAACAGCCCAACCCTTGGGACCTACTCCAGCCCCAGGATGCGACGAGCCGACATCGAGGTGCCAAACCATGCCGTCGATATGGACTCTTGGGCAAGATCAGCCTGTTATCCCCGGGGTACCTTTTATCCGTTGAGCGACGGCGCTTCCACAAGCCACCGCCGGATCACTAGTTCCGACTTTCGTCCCTGCTCGACCTGTCAGTCTCACAGTCAAGCTCCCTTGTGCACTTGCACTCGACACCTGATTGCCAACCAGGCTGAGGGAACCTTTGAGCGCCTCCGTTACATTTTAGGAGGCAACCGCCCCAGTTAAACTACCCACCAGGCACTGTCCCTGATCCGGATTACGGACCGAGGTTAGATATCCAGAGCGACCAGAGTGGTATTTCAACGTTGACTCCACACACACTGGCGTGCATGCTTCACAGTCTCCCACCTATCCTACACAAGCCGCACCGAACACCAATACCAAGCTATAGTAAAGGTCCCGGGGTCTTTCCGTCCTGCTGCGCGTAACGAGCATCTTTACTCGTAGTGCAATTTCGCCGAGTTCGCGGTTGAGACAGCGGAGAAGTCGTTACGCCATTCGTGCAGGTCGGAACTTACCCGACAAGGAATTTCGCTACCTTAGGATGGTTATAGTTACCACCGCCGTTTACTGGGGCTTAAATTCTGAGCTTCGCTCCGAAGAGCTGACCCGTCCTCTTAACCTTCCAGCACCGGGCAGGCGTCAGTCCGTATACATCGTCTTGCGACTTCGCACGGACCTGTGTTTTTAGTAAACAGTCGCTTCTCCCTGGTCTCTGCGGCCGTCAACGCTCGGGAAGCTAGTTCCGTCACGCATCGGGCCCCCCTTCTCCCGAAGTTACGGGGGCATTTTGCCGAGTTCCTTAACCACGATTCTCTCGATCGCCTTAGTATTCTCTACCTGACCACCTGAGTCGGTTTAGGGTACGGGCGGCTAGAACCTCGCGCCGAGGCTTTTCTTGGCAGCATAGGATCACCCAATTCGCGCATACGCGCTATCTATCAGTTCTCAGGCTATGTGAACAGCGGATTTGCCTACTGTTCGCCCTACAACCTTGGACACGGTCAACCATCGCCGTGCTGGGCTACCTTCCTGCGTCACCCCTGTTAATACGCTTACCTAGTACCGGTTCGGGTCGCGCGCCGCTCCCGCGATGTCTCCCGAAGGAGACGGTGCGGGTTAAGGGCGCTTAGCATCACCGGGTTCGGTATGGGCGGTTCTTCGCCGGTAGGAGAATATCAACTCCTTGTCCATCGACTACGCCTGTCGGCCTCGCCTTAGGTCCCGACTTACCCAGGGCGGATTAGCCTGGCCCTGGAACCCTTGGTCATTCGGCGGACGGGTTTCTCACCCGTCTTTCGCTACTCATGCCTGCATTCTCACTCGTGTAGGCTCCACCGCTGGGTTACCCCGCGACTTCACTGCCCACACGACGCTCCCCTACCCATCCACACGCCTGGACCACGAAGGCCTAGCGTTTGTGTGAATGCCACAGCTTCGGCGGTGTACTTGAGCCCCGCTACATTGTCGGCGCGGAATCACTTGACCAGTGAGCTATTACGCACTCTTTCAAGGGTGGCTGCTTCTAAGCCAACCTCCTGGTTGTCTGTGCAACTCCACATCCTTTCCCACTTAGCACACGCTTAGGGGCCTTAGCTGGTGGTCTGGGCTGTTTCCCTCTCGACTACGGAGCTTATCCCCCGCAGTCTCACTCCCGCGCTCTCACTTACCGGCATTCGGAGTTTGGCTGACGTCAGTAACCTTGTAGGGCCCATCGGCCATCCAGTAGCTCTACCTCCGGCAAGAAACACGCGAGGCTGCACCTAAATGCATTTCGGGGAGAACCAGCTATCACGAAGTTTGATTGGCCTTTCACCCCTAACCACAGGTCATCCCCCAGGTTTTCAACCCTGGTGGGTTCGGTCCTCCACGTAGTCTTACCCACGCTTCAACCTGCCCATGGCTAGATCACTTCGCTTCGGGTCTAGACCCAGCGACTCATTCGCCCTATTCAGACTCGCTTTCGCTACGGCTTCCCCACACGGGTTAACCTTGCCACTGAGCACTAACTCGCAGGCTCATTCTTCAAAAGGCACGCTGTCACCCCTGCTAGGGAGGCTCCAACGGATTGTAGGCACACGGTTTCAGGTACTATTTCACTCCCCTCCCGGGGTACTTTTCACCTTTCCCTCACGGTACTGGTCCGCTATCGGTCACTAGGTAGTATTTAGGCTTAGCAAGTGGTCTTGCCGGATTCACACGGGATTTCTCGGGCCCCGTGCTACTTGGGATCCCCTTCGGGAGGCCACGTCATTTCGTCTACGGGGGTCGCACCCTCTGTGCCGGGCCTTTCAATGCCCTTCGACTATAACGCGACTTTCTGACTCCCTGACCGGGTACCAGCCCGGTCTGAAAGGTCCCACAACCCCGCCCATGCAACGCCTGGTAGCTATCACACATGAACGGTTTGGCCTGTTCCGCTTTCGCTCGCCACTACTCACGGAATATCTCTTCCTGTCGGTACTGAGATGTTTCACTTCCCGACGTTCCCTCCACACACCCTATATATTCAGGTGCGGGTCACTGGACATGACTCCAGCGGGGTTTCCCCATTCGGAGATCCTCGGATCACGGTTCGTTTGCCAACTCCCCGAGGCTTATCGCAGGCTACAACGTCCTTCATCGGCTCCTAGTGCCAAGGCATCCACCCTGTGCCCTTAAAAACTTGACAACAAAAAATTGCAGAGAACAAAGATAAATCTTTGATCTTACAAAGATGCTCGCGTCCACTGTGCAGTTCTCAAGCTACGGACGATCCCACCCGCTCCCACGGCCTACCAACACAAACGGTCGGCGGTTCACCCAGGAGACGCGATGGCCCGTGCAGAGCGACCCCACCCATGCGGGCGGTTCCCTCAGGACCCAACAGTGTGCTTGGCAAACCCCTCCCCCGTACCCGTGATGTTCCACCACCCACCCGAAGATGGACAGGTACTGACACGAACCGTCATGGACGAGCTCTTCGTTAATGTTCCACCCTTGAGCAACCATCCACCCACGCGTTCGGCGAGTGCCATGGCCTCTGCACAACCAGCACCCAGGGGCGCCGGCTGTGAGTGATGCTCCTTAGAAAGGAGGTGATCCAGCCGCACCTTCCGGTACGGCTACCTTGTTACGACTTAGTCCCAATCGCCAGTCCCACCTTCGACAGCTCCCTCCACAAGGGTTGGGCCACCGGCTTCGGGTGTTACCGACTTTCGTGACTTGACGGGCGGTGTGTACAAGGCCCGGGAACGTATTCACCGCAGCGTTGCTGATCTGCGATTACTAGCGACTCCGACTTCATGGGGTCGAGTTGCAGACCCCAATCCGAACTGAGACCGGCTTTTTGGGATTCGCTCCACCTCGCGGTATCGCAGCCCTTTGTACCGGCCATTGTAGCATGCGTGAAGCCCAAGACATAAGGGGCATGATGATTTGACGTCATCCCCACCTTCCTCCGAGTTGACCCCGGCAGTCTCTTATGAGTCCCCACCATGACGTGCTGGCAACATAAGACGAGGGTTGCGCTCGTTGCGGGACTTAACCCAACATCTCACGACACGAGCTGACGACAACCATGCACCACCTGTACACCGACCTTGCGGGGCAACCATCTCTGGAAGTTTCCGGTGTATGTCAAGCCTTGGTAAGGTTCTTCGCGTTGCATCGAATTAATCCGCATGCTCCGCCGCTTGTGCGGGCCCCCGTCAATTCCTTTGAGTTTTAGCCTTGCGGCCGTACTCCCCAGGCGGGGCACTTAATGCGTTTGCTGCGGCACGGAACTCGTGGAATGAGCCCCACACCTAGTGCCCAACGTTTACGGCATGGACTACCAGGGTATCTAATCCTGTTCGCTCCCCATGCTTTCGCTCCTCAGCGTCAGTTGCGGCCCAGTGACCTGCCTTCGCCATCGGTGTTCCTCCTGATATCTGCGCATTCCACCGCTACACCAGGAATTCCAGTCACCCCTACCGCACTCTAGTCTGCCCGTACCCGATGCAAGCTCAAGGTTGAGCCTTGAGTTTTCACACCAGACGCGACAAACCGCCTACGAGCTCTTTACGCCCAATAATTCCGGACAACGCTTGCGCCCTACGTATTACCGCGGCTGCTGGCACGTAGTTAGCCGGCGCTTCTTCTGCAGGTACCGTCACTTGCGCTTCTTCCCTGCTGAAAGAGGTTTACAACCCGAAGGCCTTCATCCCTCACGCGGCGTCGCTGCATCAGGCTTTCGCCCATTGTGCAATATTCCCCACTGCTGCCTCCCGTAGGAGTCTGGGCCGTGTCTCAGTCCCAGTGTGGCCGGTCGCCCTCTCAGGCCGGCTACCCGTCGTCGCCTTGGTAGGCCATTACCCCACCAACAAGCTGATAGGCCGCGAGTCCATCCCAGACCGATAAATCTTTCCAGACACTCCCCATGCAGGGGCATCTCGTATCCAGTATTAGACCTCGTTTCCAAGGCTTATCCCGGAGTCTGGGGCAGGTTACTCACGTGTTACTCACCCGTTCGCCACTGATCCACCCAGCAAGCTGGGCATCACCGTTCGACTTGCATGTGTTAAGCACGCCGCCAGCGTTCGTCCTGAGCCAGGATCAAACTCTCCGTAAATGTTTGCTATCAACCCCGAAGGGCTAACAACCATACGAAGCGGACCCGAAGGTCCATAATCATGGCTACAAACCGAAAACATGACGTTTTCAATTCATACCAAATAAGCAGTCTCCACACAGACACACAACACACACCACACGATGCGCGCCACACGCCCACGCAGGACCATTGGCATTAACTATCAAGCACACTGTTGAGTTCTCAAGCAACCGACACGCACCGACTCCAACCCACCAGGGGCCTTCACTCGGGGCAACTT
>NZ_JBHUAD010000244.1:0-5550 GCF_042789955.1 Oerskovia sp. NPDC056781 | reverse complement strand
GCCGAGAACGGGGTTGAGGTCGTTCCGGCAGCCGGAACAGCCTCAACCCCGTTCTCGGCACCGGCAGACCGTCAGGCGGGGCCCAGGCGCGGCCACTCGATCGCGGGGCAGCGGTCCATGACCATGTCCAGGCCGGCCTCCTGCACGCGGGCGAACGCGTCCTCGTCGACCACGCCGAGCTGGAACCAGACGGCCCGGGCGCCGACCTGCACGGCCTGGTCCGCCACGTCCCCCGCGAGGTCGGAACGCACGAACACGTCCACGACGTCGACCGGGAACGGGATGTCGGCGAGCGAGGCGTACCCCTGCTCACCATGCACCGTCTCGGCCGACGGGTGGACGGGCACGATCCGCTTGCCCTGACGCTGGAGCAGCCGCGCCACCCCGTACGCCGCCCGGGCCGAGTTGTTCGACAGGCCGACCACGGCCCAGGTCTCGGTGTCCGCGAGGACCGTGCGGATCGTGGCGTCGTCGCCCCAGCTCTGTTCGCTCATACCGGGGCAAACCCCGGCGCGCGAGCGACTATTCCGGCCCCCCGGGCATGGAGCCCCTGGACGTGGTCTCGCCACCAGGGCTCCGCACCCGGCGCCCCGCCAGGCCCGACGGCGCCGCTCACCCCACGAGGCGCGTCACCAGTCCCAGGGTCAGGAGCAGCGCGGCCGCCGCGCACGCACACGTCCGCACGTGGTTCCAGACGACCCAGCGCCCGAGGAAGACCTGCCAGACCTGGTCGCGCTCCGCCGTCGGGCTCGCGGGGCGAACCTTCACCGCACCCGACCCTCGACCTGAGGACGAGGCTTCGCCCGCCCGTGGACCCGAGGTCGAGACCGCTGCGTCGGCGGCCTCGAGGCGGTCGTTGAGCGGGACGTTGACGGCCGCGGTCACGCCGATCCCACCCACGAGGTAGACCACGGCCGCAGCGAGGACGAGCGACATCCCCGCGTCGCCGAGCCGCGTCGCGGCGACGACGCCCAGGACCGTCACGAGGCCGGTCGTGACGAGCAGGAGCGAACCGAAGGGCGCCTTGGTCGCGTGACGGTTGATCGATGCCATCGCGACCGCACCGATCTCCGGGGGGACCGACCGCAGGCCCGCCATGACGAAGGTCGAGAACGCGAAGAGCACTCCCCCGACCAGCGCGCAGCCGACGGTCGCGACGACCACGGCCCACCCGAGGGCACCGAACGTGTCCATCAGTGCACCTCGGAGAACGTGGCGGCTGACGGGGAGCCGGACGGCGCCGACCAGGCGGCGGCCTCGCGGCGGACGAACTCGGCGAAGTCCCGCGGCTCGCGCCCGAGCGCCTCGCGGACCCCAGGAGCCAGGTGCGCGTTGCGTCCGTCGAGGACCTCCTCGAAGAGGTAGCGCACGAGGTCGACGGCGTCGGACGGAAGGCCCTCGGCGGTCAGGCCGGCCGCGAACTCGTCACCCGTGACGGTCTGGAGCCGGACGTCCCGGCCGCTCGCCGTGCCGATCTCCGCGAGCGCCTCGCCGAAGGTCAGCAGCCGCGGACCCGTGAGCTCGTAGACGCGCCCCTCGTGGCCCGGCTCGGTCAGCGCGGCCACGGCGACCTCCGCCACGTCCTCGAGGTCGACGAACGGCTCGACGACGCCCGACACCGGAAGGAAGGCCACGCCGTCGAGCACGGTGCCCAGGAGGAAGCTCTCGCTGAAGTTCTGCGCGAACCACGCGCAGCGCACGACGGTCCGCGCAGGGAAGACACCGGCGACGAGGTGCTCGGCGCGCTGCGCCTCGGGCTCACCGCGTCCTGACAGGAGGACGAACCTCTGGACCCCCTCGCGGGCGGCGACGCGCGCGAAGTCGGCGACGACCTCCGGGATCCCGGGGGCTGCGAGGTCGGGGGCGACGGCGACGTACACGGCGTCGGCGCCGGCCACCGCAGGGGCCCAGGTCGTCGGGTCGTCCCAGTCGAGACGCACGTCGGTGCTGCGCGAGACCGGGCGGACGGGGACGCCCGCCGCGGTCAGGCGGGCCGCGACCCGGCGACCCGACTTCCCCGTCGCGCCGACGACGGCGACGAGAGGCGGGGAGGTGGGGACGGCGGGGACGACGGGCGAGTGGTCGGGCTGGTGCGTGGTCATGTCGGTCTCCTGAGATCGATGCGGTCGCCGAGGCGTTGCCGTTCGAGTCAACCGGCCCGGGGTGAGACGATCCATGGCCGAACGACTCGTCCGCATGTCCGTTCGTCTTCCATCCCGCGAGCGTGCGGCGTACCGTCGAGACATGGACGCTGTCGCAGGACTCCTCGACGGGCCCCGCGCGCGGGGCGCCTTCCTGCTGCGCTCGCTCCTCGCCCCGCCCTGGTCGATGCGCATCGAGGACGAGGCGCCGCTCACGCTCGTGCCCGTCGTGCGAGGGACCGCCTGGATCGGGATGGACGCCGGGCGGGGCCCGGACGAGCCCCGGCTCGAGGCCCACCTCGACGAGGGCGACGTCGCGCTCGTGCGCGGTCCGCGCCCCTACACCGTGGCCGACTCCCCCGGGACACCACCACAGATGGTGAGCGACGCCGTCGGGGTCTGCCGCGCCGTCGGGGACGGCCCCTCGCCCCTCGTGGACCTCGGCGTGCGGACCTGGGGCAACGACCCCGACGGGCCGACCGTGCTGCTGACCGGGACCTACCCGCTCGACGGCGAGGTGGGCGGCCGGCTGCTGAGCGTGCTGCCGCCGCTGCTCGTGCTGCACCGCGGCGACCTCGACGCCGACCTCGTGTCGCTGCTCGCGCGCGAGGTCTCGCAGGACCGGCCCGGCCAGGAGGCCGTGCTCGACCGGCTCCTCGACATCCTGCTCATCGGCGCACTGCGCGCCTGGCTCGACCGCGGCGACGCCCCCGGGTGGTACCGCGCGGACGCCGACCCCGTGGTCGGGCACGCGCTGCGGCTCATGCACCACGAACCGGCCCGACCCTGGACCGTGGAGTCGCTCGCGCGGACGGTCGGGCTGTCGCGAGCGGCGTTCTCGCGACGCTTCACCGAGCTCGTGGGCGAGCCACCCATGAGCTACCTCACCGGGTGGCGCCTGACCCTCGCGGCCGACCTCCTGCTGGAACCTGGCGCGACCGTCGGCTCCGTGGCCCGGCAGGTCGGGTACGGGACGCCGTTCGCGCTGAGCGCCGCGTTCACGCGGGTGCGAGGCGTGAGCCCGACGGCACACAGGGAGCGTGCGGGGGCGGCGTGACCCGGGCGCCAGGCGACTCGTCGCTCGGCAACGCGCCCGCGGCACCCACGCGGTGGCCGCGACGCGCGAGCGCGCGCACCATGGCTGTCATGCCCATCCCGCACGTGATCGCCCGGAGCAACCGGCGTTTCGTCAACCCGTTCGTGCTGCGCGTCTCGTCGCGCGTGCCACCGTTCGCGAGCGTCCACCACCACGGGCGACGCAGCGGTCGGCCCTTCGCGACACCCGTCATGGCGTTCCGCGAACCGCCCTCGACCGACGCGCCGCGCGAGGTCCGCGTGATCATCGCCCTGACGTACGGAGCCGACGTCGACTGGCTCAGGAACGTCGAGGCCGTCGGGCTGTTCGGGCTCACGCGAGGCGGGCGCGGCTACGTCGTCGACGACCTGCGGCGGTTGCACGGGGACGACGGGCTGCGGCTCGTGCCCGCCGTGATCCGGGTCGCGCTGCGGGGGCTGCGGGTCGGCGAGTTCCTCGACGGGCGGGTGGGACCGCCGCGCTGAGGCATCTGACAGCCCCGGCACCCGCCCCGCACGGCTGCCATGATGGGCTCATGGCACACGACCTCTGGCTCACCGGCGACCCGGAAGCCGACACGCTGCTGTCCACCGACCCGTTCGCGCTGCTCATCGGCATGCTCCTGGACCAGCAGGTCACCATGGAGTCGGCGTTCGCGGGGCCGCTCAAGATCTCCCAGCGCATGGGCGGGTTCGACGTGCACCGCATCGCGACGGCAGAGCCCGAGGGTTTCGCCGCCATGGCGGCCACTCCCCCGGCGATCCACCGCTACCCCGGGTCGATGGCCGGACGTGTGCAGGCCGTGGCGCAGGTCGTCGACGAGCAGTACGACGGCGACGTCACGCGGATCTGGACCGACCCGGGGCCCGGCGACTCCGCCCCCGACGGCCCGCTCGTCCTCAAGCGGCTCAAGGCCCTGCCGGGGTTCGGGGAGCAGAAGGCGAAGATCTTCCTCGCGCTCCTCGGCAAGCAGTACGGCGTGCAGCCCGCCGGGTGGCGCGAGGCGGCGGGCGTCTACGGCGAGGAGGGCGCGCGGCGCTCGATCGCCGACATCGTCGACCAGCACTCGCTCGACCAGGTGCGCGAGACGAAGAAGGCGGCCAAGGCCGCAGCGAAGGCGGAGAGGGCCGCCAAGGGCTGAGCCCTCCCGTCGCCGCCCAGGGCAGCCCGGCGCGGATGCCCGACGACGTCGCCCCCCTCGGTCCGGCGGGTGCCGCTCGCGCTCGGCGGACGTAGCGTGGAGACGTCGGGCGTGCGTCCGTGCGCCCGCTCGCCCTCCCGAGGAGTTCCCATGGCTCACGGCGACATCACGCACATCGACATCCCCGTCGGCGACACCGACGCGGCCCGCGCGTTCTACAGCGGACTGTTCGGCTGGGACATCGCCGAGGTCCCGGGCTTCGAGGGGTACCCCATGTGGCGGGCCCCGAACCAGATCAGCGGAGGCGGGCTCGCGCCGCGCGAGGAGGGGTTCACGAGCCCGCGCAGCTACGTCGAGGTCGACTCGATCGACGACACGCTCGCCCAGGTCGGCTCGCTCGGCGGCAAGGTCCTCATGGCCAGGACGCAGATCAGCCCGACGAGCTGGTGGGCGGTGTTCGAGGACCTCGACGGGAACCAGCTCGGCCTCTACGAGGGCGTCACGACCACGGACTGACGCGTGCGCGACCCACGCCGGGTCGATGTGCCTCGTCAGACGGGACCGAAGACCACTCGTCCGTCGGGGTCCTCGGCGCGTCGCGGTCGCAGGCGTGCGGGCGCCGGCCACGGCAGCTCGTACCGGACGACGTGGGCGTCGATCGCCCCGAAGTCGTCGGTCTGGACGACGACGTGCTCCGGGGTGACCTCGACGAGGCGGACGCGCAGCGGTTCGCCGCCCTCGCCCTCGAGCATCCAGACGTCGGCGAGCCAGGACAGTCCCGTGCTGTCGAGCGCCTCTTCGGCATCGAGCCAGTCGACCTGGTCGGTGAGGTCGCGGCCCAGGAGCGAGACGGCGACCCAGTCGTCGCCCTCGGGGCGGATCCAGCCGACGTGCTCACGGTCGTCGGGTCGGCGGTGCGGGATCCAGTCGGCGGGAAGCATCCCGGAACGATAGCGAGGCCCCCCTCCCCGCGCCCAACGAATTGCGTCGGCAGCACCCGGCACGAGCCGAGCACGGGGTCACCTCCGCACGACCATGCGGTTGGCGTCCTGATCCGGCCGAAACCCGACGTCAACCGCATGCTCGGCACCGAGACACCGTGAGCTCGCGACGGGACACCCCCACCACCGATCACCGAGCGTGCAGTTCGGGTCGCTCAGCCCCCACCCTGACCACCCGAACTGCACGCTCGA
>NZ_JBHUAD010000243.1:0-5589 GCF_042789955.1 Oerskovia sp. NPDC056781 | reverse complement strand
CCCGCACCCCGTCGGGGTGCGGGCCTCTGGCCGTGGCCGAGCGGACCGGTCAGTCCAGGTAGTCGCGCAGGACCTGCGAGCGGCTGGGGTGACGCAGCTTCGACATCGTCTTGGACTCGATCTGACGGATGCGCTCACGCGTCACGCCGTAGACCTTGCCGATCTCGTCGAGCGTCTTGGGCTGCCCGTCGCTCAGGCCGAAGCGCATCGAGACCACGCCGGCCTCACGCTCGGAGAGCGTGTCGAGGACCTGGTGCAGCTGCTCCTGGAGCAGCGTGAAGCTCACGGCGTCCGCGGGGACGACGGCCTCGGAGTCCTCGATGAGGTCACCGAACTCGCTGTCGCCGTCCTCGCCGAGCGGCGTGTGCAGAGAGATGGGCTCGCGGCCGTACTTCTGGACCTCGACGACCTTCTCCGGGGTCATGTCGAGCTCCTTGGCGAGCTCCTCCGGGGTGGGCTCGCGGCCCAGGTCCTGGAGCATCTGGCGCTGCACGCGGGCCAGCTTGTTGATGACCTCGACCATGTGCACCGGGATGCGGATGGTGCGGGCCTGGTCGGCCATGGCACGCGTGATGGCCTGACGGATCCACCACGTCGCGTACGTCGAGAACTTGTAGCCCTTGGTGTAGTCGAACTTCTCGACCGCACGGATCAGACCGAGGTTGCCCTCCTGGATCAGGTCCAGGAACAGCATGCCGCGGCCCGTGTAGCGCTTGGCGAGCGAGACGACCAGACGCAGGTTGGCCTCGAGCAGGTGGTTCTTCGCGCGGCGCCCGTCGGAGGAGATCCACTCGAGCTCACGGCGCAGCTTGGGCTCGAACGTGTCGCCCGACCCCAGACGCTCCTCGGCGAACAGGCCGGCCTCGATGCGCTTGGCGAGCTCGACCTCCTGCTCGGCGTTCAGCAGCGCGACCTTGCCGATCTGCTTGAGGTAGTCCTTGACCGGGTCCGCGGTGGCGCCCGCGGTCACGACCTGCTGGGCCGGGGCGTCGTCGTCGTCCGCGTCGGAGTACACGAAGCCGCGCGACTCGTCGGGCTCCTCGCCCGGCTTGGCTGCGGGAGCTGCCGTCTCGGTCTCCTCGTCGGCCTCGACCAGGTCCTCGACCACTACCTCGTCGGTGTCCTCGTCGTCCTTGGCGCCGCGCTTCTTGCGCGTGGCGGCGGCCTTGGGAGCAGCGGTCTTGGCGGTCGCGGCACGCTTGCGGGTCGCGGGAGCCTTGGCGGCCGGTGCGGCATCCTCGGCGGAAGCCGCCTCGGGGGCGTCGACCGTCTCGGTGGCCGCCGCGGTGCGCGTCGTCGTGACGGCGCTCGCCCGCGGGGTCGTCGCCTTCTTGGTCGCGGGCTTCACGGCGCGCGAGGTCGTCGTGGAGCGCGAGGAGGTGGCCGCGGCGACCTTCGTCGCGACGGGGATCTCGACCTCGACACCGGCACCGGCCAGCGCGCGGAGCACGGCCTTCAGTCGCTTGGGGTCGCCGATCGTCGCGCTCTCGCAGGCGTTGCGGAAGCTCTCGGCGTCGACCCGACCGTTCTCACTCCCCTTGCGCAGGAGCTCCTGCAGGGCGGGGTGTTCGAACTCGTGCGGGAGAGCGGGGTTCTGTGAAGAGGGCGCCACAAACCGACCTTTCGGCAATCACTGGAGGGGCGTGCCCGGGAGATCGGAGGACTCTCGGATCATGAGCGGACACCTATATTGTACCGGCCGATCCGTCAACGGTCGCCGGGGAAGAAGTTCCGACACGGGTGAGTCGCCGCCGACGGGCCTGCACACGTCCACTCCGCTGGATGTCGTCCCCTGGTCAACGCCTCGTCCGCGCCGAAGATTCCCTCCCCTGGGGGTCACCTCACACCACCCGGCCCTCACCAGGACGCCGTCGACGCACAGCCGGACAGACCGGGACACACCACCCGGCCGGCCCGCTCCCGCTGCTCAGCCGGCGCTCGACGGTTCTCCTGGCCACGCCGCGCACCTGCGGTGCGGCCCGCGGTCGGGTCGGCCGCTCCTCGGCCCCCCGTCAGGACCGGTCTGGCTTGACTGCGAGGACAGGGCAGGGGGCGTCGAGCAGGATGCGCTGCGCGTTGGAGCCGAGGATGAGCTTGCCGACGGGGCTGCGCCGCCGCAGGCCGATCACGATGAGCTCGGCCTGGTTCGTCTCGGCCGTGCCGACGAGATCCTCGGCGACCTCGCCCGTGCCCGCGACGACCCGGTGCTCCAGGCCCGCGGCGTGGAGAGGGGCGATGATCCGGGCGATGTCCTCGCTCCGCTCGCCGGCCTGCTCGGGAGTCGTGTGCCCGCCCTTGTCGCTCACGACCACCAGGAGCTCGCTCCGACGGGCGATCGCCTCGTCGACCGCGGTCGCGAGCGCCTCGCGCCCTTCGGGGGTGGACAGGTAACCGACAACGACTGTCATGGGATTCCTCCGTCATGCCTGGGCATGCCTGCTGGCGCGCGTGGAGCGGGTGGCGCTCGGGCCGCGATCCGGGACCACCCCGGCAGGTGCGACGGTACCGGAACCGCCCCTGATCCTCACGTCGCCCGCCCCGCACGACCCTGTTGCCGAGCCCATCCCGGCGCGAGCCCCGCGTCGAGCGCCCGCTCGAGGAGGAGCGCCAGCCGGTAGGACGGGTCCGCGTCGAGCGCCGCCGCGAGCCTGTCGGTCGCGAGCACGCCGTCACCGTCCCACCACGCGAGGAGCGCCAGGAGCGTCAGGGCGGGCGCCTGCGCCCCGCGCCGTCCGGCCCCCGCGACGGCCTCGAGGACCTCACGGGCGCACCGCGCCCGAAGGGGGTCGGGCGGCAGCCCCGAGTCGGGGTCCACGACGGCCGCGAGCGCCGCCGCGGTCCCCGTCCCGACCTGTTCGTCCGCGACGGCCGTGGCGGTGAGCGTGGCGAGCTCGTCGTTGCCGGCGACGAACGAGAGCAGCACAGCGTCCCGCACGGGGACGCTCTCGAGCGCGACCTCGAGGCGCCCGAGGACGGTGGCCGGCACGGCGGCAGGGAGCCGGACCCCCTCCTCGACGCTGCGGTACGCCTGCTCGACCATCCCGGTCGCGGCGCGCCAGGCGGCGAGCCCCTCCTGCCGCCATGCCGTGAGCCCCTGGTGGTCGTGCGTGGCGTGCGCGGCGTCCCGCCGGGCCCGCCAACGGTTCGCGGCCCGGGACGCCTTGCGACGGAGCACGGCGTCGAGCACCGGTATCGACGTGGCCTGTGCCCTGCTCGGTGCGACGGTGGCACCGGCGAGGACCATGTGCGCGCCGACCTCGGTCGACTCGAGGTCCGCGAGCGGGCGCCCTCCGGGAGGGCAGCACGTCTCGTCCTGGCAGTCGGCGCCGTGGTAGCCGGTCGCCGAGACGACCCAGACCTCGGGCTCGCCGAGGTAGCCCTCGGCGGCCTCGGTCCAGTGCTCGACGGCGGCACGCTCGCGAGCCGCGGGCGCCCCGCCTGCGCGCAGGTCGACGTCGGCGTAGAGCACGAGGACCGCTCGGGCGGCTCCGTCCGAGGAGAGGTGCGACACGAGGGTGCGCGCCACCTGGGGTCCGTGCTCGAGGTCGGCCAGGTCGTCGAGGTCCACGCGCGCGACGAGCCCGACCCGCCCGCGTGAGGTGCGCAGGCTGACCAGGACGCCGCTGTCCTGCGGTCGGTAGCCGAGGCGGAAGGGGATGTACGCGAGGAGCTCTCGTGGCCCGCGGGCCCGGATGGTCGTTGTCATGCGGCCCATCCCAGCGCCGTCGCTGCGCGTACGGGGACGGGAGGGCGGTCCTGTGGACGGCCGGATGGACTGTGGTCGGGCTCGGTGCCGCGCACTGACTACGGTGTGGGGGTGCGTCGCTCTTCACCGATCCCCGAGACTGTCCCCGAGAAACCGTCCGGTCGCCGCCGTCCGGCACCGGTCCTCGTCATCTCGGTCTGCCTCCTGGCCGGTGCGCTGGCGGGCTGCACGCCGCCCGCCGACCGGCCGGAACCCGGCCCCGGGGCCGAGGTTCCCTCCTCGGACGACGGAGGCCTTCCTGTCGACGGGACTCCCGGTCCCGAGGCGTCGATGCCGACGTTCGACGACTCCTCGGTCGCCGGGTCCCTCGTCGCAGGCTTCCCTGTCGACGTCGTCCCCGTCCCGCCGGACGCGGACGTCCTGGCGAGCTCGGCGACGGACGTCGAGGGCGTGCCGCTGCGCCAGGTGACGCTGAACCTCTCCTCCCCCGGGACCGTCCAGGAGGTCCTGGACTTCTACACCACCTCGATGACGGCCGCGGGGTTCGCAGCCCTGCCCGGGAGCGTCCCCGGGGGTCTCAGCGGCCAGGTGGCCTTCAACCGGGCGACGCCCGACGGGGCGACCGAGACGCTGTCCGTCGGGGTCCTCGACACGACCGACGCCCGCCTGGTCACGATCAGCGGCCAGGTCCTCCCGCCCGCGTGACCTAGGCTGCCCTCATGCCTGCCGACGCCCCCGCGCCCGCTCCGTCCCTGCCGGTCGACCGTGAGAACCTCCGCCCCGACGTGGACGCCGCGCTCGGCGCCTTCCTCGAGGACCAACGGGTCCGTCTCGCCGCCATCAGCGAGGACGCCGCGCCGCTGGCCGAGGCGACCGCCGCCCTCCTCACGGGAGGCAAGCGCCTGCGTGCCGCGTTCTGCTACTGGTCCTGGCGTGCCCACGGCGGACACGTCGACGACGGGCGGCGGACGGCCGCCGTGCGCACGGGTGCGGCGCTCGAGCTGTTCCAGGCCGCAGCCCTGTTCCACGACGACGTCATGGACAACTCGGACACCCGCCGCGGCCGCCCGGCGGCGCACCGCGCGTTCGCGAGCCACCACCGCGCGGCCGGCTGGTCGGGCAGCGACGTGCAGTACGGCTCGTCGAGCGCGATCCTGCTCGGCGACCTGTGCCTCATCGCGAGCCAGGCCGAGATCCGCAGAGGGCTCGTGGACCTTCCCGAGGACGTCGCGCTGCGCACGCGCACGCTGTTCGACGACATGCAGACCGAGGTGACCGTCGGCCAGTACCTCGACGTCCTGGCCCAGGCCGTGCCGTGGGGCACGGACCTCGACGCCGACGAGGCCCGGGCGCGCGCCGTGATCCGCTCGAAGTCCGCCCGGTACAGCGTCGAGCACCCCCTCGCGCTCGGTGCGGCGCTCGCCGGAGCCCCTGCGGAAGCCCTCGCTGCCGTCCCGTCGTACGGTCTGCCGCTCGGCGAGGCGTTCCAGCTCCGCGACGACGTGCTGGGGGTCTACGGCGACCCGTCCGTCACGGGCAAGCCTGCCGGCGACGACCTGCGCGAGGGCAAGCGCACGGTCCTCGTCTCCCGGGCCCTGCGCACCGCGACCCCGACGCAGAGCGCGTTCCTCCTGGAGTCCCTCGGGAACCCCGACCTGGACCAGGACGCGGTCGAGGACCTGCGGGGCCTGCTGGTCGAGACGGGGGCCGTGGCCGCGGTCGAGCAGCTCATCGCGGACCTCACGGACGAGGCCTTCACCGCGCTCGACGCGGCAGGGCTCGCCTCACCCGGCGCGGACGATGACCGTGCCCGCGGCCTTGTCGTGCATGCCTCGGCCGTCGCCGTCCCACACCACGGCCGGGACGACCAGGCACAGCAGCAC
>NZ_JBHUAD010000242.1:0-5639 GCF_042789955.1 Oerskovia sp. NPDC056781 | reverse complement strand
GGGCGCCGTCGTCGGTAGGGCTGCGCATCATCGGCCCGCCCACGTCACGCCGCGGCGGCCTCCCGCGGGAAGAGCCGCGCCATGACGTCCGACAGCGCGATGACCCCGGCGACCGTGGCGCCGTCGGTCACGACCGCGAGGTGGTTGCGGGTCTCGCGCATCTGCGCGAGGGCCGCGTAGACGGGCACGGACGGCTCGAGCGTGAACGGCGGCCGCATGAGGTCCGCCGCGGGCCTGTCGACGTCCACGTCGAGCGTGTCGCGCACGTGCACGACGCCCGAGATGGCGGCGTCGTCGCCGAGCAGGATCCGCAGGTGGCCGGACGTGCGTGTCGCCTCCTGCACGTCGTGCACCGTGGCGCTCGACGGGACCATGGTGGGCCGGCCCCGACCGGTGAGCAGGTCGCCCACGGTGAGGGTCTGCAGGTCCAGGGCGCCGGAGAGCTGGGCGAAGTACGCCGGGTCCAGGGCGCCGACGTTGGCCGAGTGCTCGACGAGGTGTCGCAGGTCGTCGGCGCTCTGGCCCGAGGCGACCTGGCCGGTCGGCTCGACGCCGACCTTGACGAGGCACCAGTTGGCCATGTCGTTGAGCCCCGTCAGCAGGGGGCGGGTCAGCCACATGAAGCCGCGCATCGGGATGGCGAGCAGGGTGGCCGACGTCTCGGGGTGGGCGATGGCCCACGACTTGGGTGCCATCTCACCGACGACCAGGTGCAGGAACGTCACGATGATCAGCGCCAGGACGAACCCGGCGGCGTCCGCGACCCACAGCGGGGCGCCCCATGCCTCGAACGCGGGCGTGAGCCAGTGGTGCACCGCCGGCTTGGTGATCGCGCCGAGGGCCAGGGTGCAGGCCGTGATGCCGAGCTGGGAGCCGGCGAGCAGCACGGTCAGCTCGGTCGAGCTGCGCAGCGCGGCGCGGGCCGAACGGCTGTTCGGGGCGGCGTCCTCCAGGCGGTGCCGCTTGGCCGCGAGCAGCGCGAACTCGACGGCGACGAAGAACGCGCTGAGCGCGATGATGACGACGGTGACGGCCACGACGACCCAGGGGTTGCTCATCGGTCGCCCTCCTCGGTCTCGGGCGCCACGGCGGGCGCAGCGGCGGGCGCGGTGTCGGGGGTCGGGACCGGCCGGTCGTCCGTCGGGAAGGTCACGCGGACCAGGGACGGGACGTGGCGCTCGACCTCGATCACGTCGACGCGCATCCACGCGGGCTCGGGCTCGGCCGCCAGGGCGAGGTCGGCGGGGTCGAGCGGTAGCTCGACGACGATGCCCTCGCCGGGTTCGAGCAGCGAGCCGTGCTGGTCGATCGCGAGGCCCGCGATCGTCTCGTAGTCCCCTCGCGGCAGGTCGCGGCCGATCGCGCGCTCGACCTCGTCGATGTGCGTGTCGCCGGGCATGACCCAGATCCCGTCGTCGTCGCGCGGGGCGATGGTCGGTGTCGCGGGGTCGTGCTCGTCGGTGATCTCCCCGACGAGCTCCTCGGCCAGGTCCTCGGCCGTCAGGACGCCCGCGAACCCGCCGTACTCGTCGATCACGCACGCGAGCTGGTTGTGCGTCTCGGTGAGCTCGCGCAGGGCGTCGGGCAGGCTCATCGCGGTCGGGATCACGACCACGGGGCGCATGAAGTCCTGGGTCCGGACGTCGTCGCCGTGCGTCGTCGTCAGGACGTCGACGAGGTGGACGACGCCGACGACCTGGTCGTCGTCGGCCAGCACCGGGTAGCGCGAGTGGCCGGCCGCCATCCGTGCCCGCACCTCTCCGAGGGTGTCGTCGACGTGCACGACGTCCACGTGGGCGCGGGGGATCATCGCGTGCTCGACGTCACGCTCGGGGAAGTCGAGGATGCGGTCCAGGAGCACCGAGAGCTCGCCCGGCAGGTCGCCGCTCTGGCGTGAGTCCGCGACGATGTGCTCGAGGTCGCGGGCCGTCGCCGAGTGCTCGACGTCGTGCACCGGCTCGATCCGCAGCGCCTTGAGCAGGAGGTTCGAGGCCTGGTCGAAGACCTTGATGAGCCAGCCGAACACGGCCAGGTAGATGGTCGTCGAGCGGGCGAGCCACAGGGCGACCGGCTCGGGCCGGGCGATCGCGAGGTTCTTGGGGAACAGCTCGCCGAAGATCATCTGGACGAACGTCGAGAACACGAGCGCCAGGACGGTGCCCACGGCGATGCCCACTCCGGTCGGGACGCCGACCCCGCCCAGGGCCGTGCCCAGCGACGCGCCGACGAGCGGCTCGGCGACGTAGCCGACCAGCAGCCCCGTCACGGTGATGCCGAGCTGGGCGCCCGAGAGCATGAAGGACGTGCGCTTGGTGACGGCCAGGGCGCGCTTGGCGCCGGCGTCCCCGGTGCCGGCGCGCGCGCTCAGGCGCGACCGGTCCACGGCCATGTACGCGAACTCCTGGGCGACGAAGTAGCCGGTCACGGCCGTGATCGCGACGATCACGACGACGCCGAGCAGCAGTGTCAACACCCACATCAGAACCTGCACCCCCTCGTCGCAGCATCGGCGGCCGGCACAAGGGGGTTCGTACTGTCTGCGTCCATGTCTCTCTCAGATCGCGGGTGGATTCCGACAGGTCAACGCGGAAGCGCGCCCGTGCGTTCCCGGAATCCCGCACCGATTCTCGCAGCGTCCGGCCCGTGCTTCCACCAAGGGATCACGAGGGGGATCCCCGCGGGGGGTCGTCGCGGGGGTCGCCGCGGCACGGGACGGGCGACGTAGGGTGTGAGCGCCCCCCGACGAGAAGACCGACCGAGGAGACCGACGTGGCGACGACTGCTGCGACCGAGGCGACCGTCAGCGACGTGCTGGCCGAGCTGGCAGCCCTGGAGGACCCGAAGATCCGTGCGGTCAACGAGCGCCACGGGGACGACCACGGCGTCAACCTCACCAGGCTGCGCGCGGTCGCGAAGTCCCTCAAGACCCAGCACGAGCTCGCGGGGCAGCTCTGGGAGACGGGCGACACCGCGGCGCGTCTCGTCGCGATCCTGATCTGCCGCCCCAAGGCCTGGTCGGCCGACGAGCTCGACGCCATGCTGCGTGACGCGCGCGTCCCCAAGGTGCACGGGTGGCTCGTCAGCTACGTCGTCAAGAAGAGCCCGCACGTCGAGGACCTGCGCACCGCATGGTTCGCGGACCCCGACCCGGTCGTCGCGAGCGCCGGGTGGGCCCTGACGACCGACCGGGTCGCGAAGTCCCCCGAGGGCCTCGACCTGCCCGGTCTCCTGGACCGTGTCGAGGCCGACATGAAGGACGCTCCCGAACGGCTGCAGTGGGCCATGAACGAGTGCCTCGCGAACATCGGCATCCACCACCCCGAGCTGCGCGCCCGCGCGGTCGAGATCGGCGAGCGGCTCGAGGTCCTCAAGGACTACCCGACGCCCCCGGGCTGCACGTCGCCGTTCGCGCCGACGTGGATCGCGGAGATCGTCCGGCGCCGGGCGCAGGCGTAGCGGTTCCCACCCCCGGCCCGACGGCGGAGCACTCTTCGCGCGACGCCACGGTCCGCCGTCGGGCACGGTGGGCGAAGTCCCCGACACGACGAGCTCCAGCGAGGCACCCATGACGAAGCCAGCCGACCACGACGCCTACATCGCCGCGGCGCCCGAGGCCTTCCAGCCGTCGCTGAGACGGTTGCGCGCGCTCCTTGCCGGCGCCCTGCCGGACGCTGACGAGATCGTGGCGTACGACATGCCGGGGTTCACGACCGGCGGCTCGGTCGTCGCGAGCTATGCGGCGTTCAGCAAGCAGTGCGGGCTGTACGTGCTGCCGGGCGCCGTCTCCGGGCACGCCGAGGAGATCGCGGCCGCGGGCCTCAAGGCGACCAGGACCGGCGTCACCTTCTCGCCGCGCAAGCCGATCCCGGACGACCTCGTCGAGCGACTCGCGCGAGCGTCGCGCAAGGAAGTCGGCGCGTGACGGCACGCGCTACCCGACCGGCACGACCTCCCCGGTCACGGTGTCCGCGCGGAACGCCCGCTCGAAGCGGGCGTCGCCTGCCTGGACCGCGCACGTGACGACGGCGGAGCCGGCGGTCACGTCCTCCGGCGTCACGGTGTACGTCGGCGTGAAATAGAGGGCGTCCTCGCCGGGCACGAGGCGCACGGCCGGGAACTCGGCCGCCACGTCGCCGTCGAAGCTGCCGCTCAGTGCCGCCGTGACGGGCTCCGTGCCACGGTGCCGGAAGCGTCCGGTGAACGCGAGGATGTCGCCCGCGCGCAGCCCCGGCGCGGCCGGACCGTAGTTGACGTCCTGTGCCTCGCGCGTGCCGAGGACCTGGTCGCCGTCGTACCCCTGCCCGATCTCCTTCCAGGTGTGCACGCCCCACTCGCCGCCCTCGGACGAGATGACGTGCGACGCGCCCACGGTGACCCACCGGGCGGGACGGCCCGGGGTGATCGAGCGGAGCACCATGGTGAACGCACCGCCGTCGTCGTCCTCGTAGGTCCGCGCTGCCACGGCGAGGGCCTCGGGGGACAGGGCCCCGGCGCCGAGCCGGGCGAACACGATCTCGCCGTACCCGTCGCGCTCGTAGAGCACGCCGAGCGACCCGTCGGCGAGCACGGCCGCTGTCGAGTAGGCGCTCGAGCCCGCGCAGATCGTGAGCGCGGGCCGCCACGTCGTGCCGTCGTCGTACGACACGCTGAGCACCGTGTTGCGGCGCAGGTCGGCGTCGCGGTTGTTGGTCACGAGCAGGGGAGCGGCCGCGTCGGTCACGGGCCCGAGCCGCAGGATGCTGCCGTTGTCGCTCGGGTCGGGCAGGTCCGGCGCGGGAGTCAGCGGCCCGTAGGAGTGGCCGCCGTCGGTCGAGACGGCCTGCACCCGGCAGCCCTTGGCGCGCGAGCTCAGGAGGACGCGGCCGTCGCTCAGCTCGACGACCTTGTTCTCGTTGGCCCCGGGCCCCGTGGGCTCGCCGAGCGTCCACGTGTCGCCGTGGTCGTCCGAGTACGCCGACGCCGCGCGGATCTCCCCGCCCAGGAGCAGGACCATCTGCTGGAGCAGGCGCCCCGCGTACGGACCGGTCTCGAGCTGGATCCCGGCACCGGCCGCGGCGAAGAGGCCCGTGACGCCCTGCGGTTTGAGCGAGGCCGTCACGCGCCGGTGGGTCCAGGTGAGGCCGTCGTCGTCGGAGAACGACAGGTCGACGTGCTGGACGTCGTCCTCGGGCTCGAGCCCCTCGACCGCCTCGAAGAAGCCCGCGTGGGTCCCCGCGGCATGGAAGCAGAAGATGCGTCCCGTCACACGGTCGACGATCAGGCTCGGGTCGCCGAACCCCTGGAGCCCCGTGCCGACGCGTACGTCCTGCTGCGGGCCCCACGTCCGGCCGTGGTCGAGGCTGCGCCGGACCAGGAGGTCGATCGTGTTCGGCAGGTCGTCGAGGTTGGGGCGTCCGTCGTACGCCGCGAGGACCGTGCCGCGCGTCGAGACGGCCAGGGCGGGGATGCGGTACTGGCGGTGCCCGCCGACGCCGCGGGCGGCGAGCACCTGATGGGTGAGTTCGTGGGGGTTCGTGCGCATCCCCTAGATGTACCCCGGCCCGTGCCCCGGGCCAAGCTCCGTCGGGCGGCGAGTCCGCGCGCCTGCTTCATGGACCGTGCCCGACGGCGGCTCGCACCTTTGCACGAAAGGTGCGAGC
>NZ_JBHUAD010000241.1:0-5657 GCF_042789955.1 Oerskovia sp. NPDC056781 | reverse complement strand
TTTCCACCCCCACGCCGGCATCCCCCAGCCAGCCAAGTCTGGGGGGCTCGGTTTTTTTTAAACCACACCGGCGGGACCCTGGGCCGGCCCCCCCGACGTCGGGGCGGCCGTCCTGCCGTACCGGGAGTCGGGCGGCGGGTACGGCGGGGCGGCGACGTGGGTCGCGGTGCCGACGGCCGTCGCGTTCCTCGTCGACACCGTGGTCCGTGGCTGGTGGGACGCGCTCGTGTGGCCCATGATCGGCGTGATCGTCGGACTCTTCGTGCTGTTGACGGTGTACTCCACCCGGCGGTACCAGAAGATCGTCGTCGACCACACGGGTCTGCGGGCCGGCAGGGACCACTTCCCCGCCGCCACGATCGACCCGGGCGTGGTCGCGCACGTCGCCGCTCAGGGTCCGCTCCACGAGGGCGAACGCCTGCCGGACGGCACGACGGTCGTCGGGGGCAAGCTCGTCGGCGGGGCCTACGCCCCCACCCTGGGCGCCGGGCTCCTCCTGCTGCGCCTCACGGACGGAAGCTGGATCCGAGTGCAGTGCAGCAAGCCGCAGCAGGTCGCCGCTGCCCTGCAGGTCTGCCTCGCGGGGACGGCCGGCGCGCAGGTCTGAGCGACCGAGGGCCGTCTGGCGGTGGGTCAGGCGAGGCCGCCGCCCCACCAGGAGAGCACCCCGGCCCACACGAGAAGGGCGTCGTCGTCGCCGTCGAGGTCGCCGATCGTGAGCGAACGGTTGGTGCCCTCGGTGCGGATCGAGGCGAGCTCGTCGGGTCCGCGCCACACGCGCGCTGCGGTCGGCAGGCTCGGATCCAGGTCCCGTGGGTCCGTGGACGCGGTGGCGGCGCGGACCGCCCCGACGGGCACGAGCTCACCGACGCGTGCCCGGCGCTGTCGCTTCACGATCTCGGCGACGGGTGACCCGTCCGCGAGGGTGACGTCGCGCACGCTCCAGCCGCCCTCGTCCCGACGACGCCACCCGGGGGTGCTCCGCAGGAGCACCTGACCCTCGAGGTCGAGCAGCTCGACGACACGCAGGTCCTCGTCGGCCACGGACGTGTCGGTGACGAGCTCGTCCACGATCCCCCAGGCGAGCTTGCCCTTCGAGACGGGCTTCGCCGGGAGGCGGCGGACGAAGGCGAAGGGGGTGTCGTCGCCGATCAGGTAGACGTCACCGGTCCAGCCGAGCGGGGCGACGGAGCCACGCGCCCGGGGGGCGGGGGCCTCCAGGGCGCGCGGGAGAAGCGTTGCGGTCTCAGACCGGCTCCGGTGCAGGGGACTCTCGGGAGCACGGGGGACGCCGACCGCTGGCCGTGGGGGGCCGACGAGGGCACCGGGGGCGCGGAGTCGGCGTGTGGCGTCGCGGACGGTCTCGCGGGCGTCCGTGATGCCCGCCCGGGCGTCGTCGAGGCGGGAGAGGGCAGCTCGGCCACGGTCGGCCAGCTGCTCCGGGACGAGGGAGTCCAGCCGGGGAAGGCGGCTCCAGCGTGAGGAGCGTGGTGCCGAGGGCCCGCGATCGGGGTCGGCGGGCTCGCCGGCCGGAGCCTGCTCCTCGTCCTGCGGGCGGGGGATCGGGGCGGCCCCGTCGTCGTTGTGCGCCACGGGGCCCAGGGTACTTGAGCGGGTTCCGGAGGGCGCCGGGCCGGTCGGCCGAGCCCGCGTCGGGACCGACGTGCCGGCGCCGCTCCGAGACGCCGGCGCGGACCGGGGACAACTCCCCATGGTCCAGGGGGTCCTGCGTCTGGCAGCATGGCGACGCGCGGTGGAGAGCCGCGCGGACGAGAGGACATGACGATGACGCTTCGCGTCGACACCGAGGCGATCGATGCGGCAGCGATCTCGCTCGGAACCACCGCGGGGACGCTGGGGGACCTGGCAGGCGACATCGCCCAGCAGGCAGCAGCTGCCTCGGCAGCAGGTGGCCACCCGCACGTCGCCACGGGGGCGAGCGAGTTCGGAGACTACTGGGGTGCTGGTCTCGGCGCCCTGGCGGTGGCGCTGGGTGAGCTCGCGACGCAGTTCGGCGACGCTGCAGCGGCCTATGCGGAGCAGGACCAGGTGCTGGCCAACGGTGCGAGGGAGCTCCGATGACCTACTTCGTCGACGCACCGGCGCCGTCCGCTCCCCGGCTCGCCCCCGTCGAAGGTGACCCGGAGGGGCTGCGGACCGCCGCGCGCGGCCTCGACACGGTGCACGACGGCCTCGGCGACGCGCTGCGTGCGCTGCGAGCCCGAGCCCGTGCGCTCGGCGACGACTGGGTCGGGGTCGCCGGCGAGGCGGCACCCGTCGCTGTCGAGGGTGTCGCGCTGCTCGTCGAGAACGTGCAGGGGGCGATGAGCACGGGAGCCGGCGCGCTGCGGACCTATGCCGACGCGCTCGAGACGGCGCGCGCGACCGTCGCCACGGCACAAGGGTTCGCCGACGACGCGGCCGCGTCGTGCGGCTCGGCGCTGCGGACGATCGACACGACCGCGAGTCCCGACATGGCCTTCTACACCGGCCAGCAGCGCCAGGCGGCGATCTGGGACGCGCAGGTGGCGTTCCAGGCGCAGACCGCCGCGGCGGACCGGGCCCGGGAGACGCTCGAGGCCGCGGCGCTCGCGTGCCGCCGCGCGCTCGAGGACACCCGTTCGGTGCTGGTGCGGGGGCACCGGGAGTCGTTCGAGGACTACGTCAACGGCATCGTCGCCAACGGTCTGAGTCGGCTTCCCGGCATGGCCGGGCACGAGGGGACTCTGGGCTCGACGGTGTGGGCGGCGACGGCGGCAGGCGGGGTCGCCTACTCGGGCTTCTACACGGCGAAGTACGGCGCGGCGCTGTGGATGCACTGGGCCAGGGACAAGATGCTGACCCAGAACTCGGTCTCGAGCCTGATCGTCAAGGCTCTGAGCCCGCGGCTCGACGCTCTCGGGCTCCGCCTGGGCCTCGGCGCCGGTGTCGGGGCGAACACGTTCAACGGGCTCAACGCCTTCGGACGGGTCATGTTCGGCACGTCCGGGGTGACGGGGACGGTCGGTGGGGTGACGCCGTGGGCAGCAGGTCGAGCGGCCGCCGCGGCCGCCGACACCGGTGCTCTGCGAGCAGGCCTCAGTGCAGGCGCGAAGGCCTCGGGCGTCCTGCGTGGCCTGGGCGTGGTCGGAGCCGTCGGCGCGACAGGCATGAGCCTCGTGAACGTGGCCTCCCAGGGCAACCCGATCGATGCGTTCCAGGAGAACGGCATCGACTACGTCGCGGACGTCGCGGAGCTCGGTTTCAACGTGAGCCTCACGGCTGCGATGATCGCCCCCAACCCCGTGACGATCGGCGCTGCCGTCATCACGGGAGCGATCTACGGCACGACCGAGATCATCGCCCACTGGGACGAGATCGAGGACCTCGCCGCGAACGGCGCGGAGATGGTCGCTGACGGATGGAACGCCACGACCGAGGTCGTGGGCGACGCGGTGGACGCCGGCGTCGAGAAGGCAAAGGAGTTCGGCTCGTGGCTCAACCCGTTCGACTGACCGAGGGGCTGCCCGCGGCGATGGATCGCCGCCGCCGGCGCTTCCTGCTGTTCCCCGACCACCTCGCGGTCCTGGGCCAGCTGGCCCAGGAGGGTGTCGTGGAGGAGGGGCTCGACGTCGCCCTCGACGCGCTGCGCGAGGCCGGGGTGATCGCTGCCGACGACGCGGTCGACCCTGCGGCCGCGGAGCTCGCCCAGGCGCTGGCGGGGAGCTCGCTCCTCGTCGACGTCGAGACGAGCAGCGACGACGGGATCGTCTACCACGGCCTCGCGTTCGCGTCGGTCGGCGGCGTGGCCGTGTGCTGGGCGCGTTCGGGCTGGCCCGGGACGGCGCAGGCCGAGTACCTCCCGGTCGACGTCGGCATGGTCGTGCCGTGGATCGCCACGACGGTCGGGCTCGGGCGGGAGGGAGCCGCAGGGGACGGATCCCTGCCCGACGTCCTCGCCACGACGGTCGGCGCGCTGTCGACGTCCGACGACACCGGGGCGCCTGACGGCTCGGCGTCACCCGGCGGGGCAGGGGCCGCTGCGGTTCTCGACGCCGCGCGGCTCACCTGGCGCGTGACGGTCCACGGGCCCGGCCGGTCGACGGTCCGCGCGCTCGCGGTCGTCGACGCAGGGCCGCTCGGCCTGTGGGAGCGTGTCGCGCCCGCCGAGCCGTTCGGGCTGGACGTCCCGGATCCCGCGACGCCCGTGGTCCTCGAACGGCGGAGCCCTGGTGACGTGTGGCGTGCCCTCGTCGGCCTGCTGCAGGACGTGGGCGAGGTCGCGGCGTCCTGACGCCCTGCGGGCCCGGACCGTCAGGACGCGTCGCCGCCTAGACTGTCCGGGCCCTGTGGACCCCGAAGAGGAGTGACCGTGCCGTCGACCCTGCAGTTCCCGAGCGAGCAGTTCCCCGCCTACCCCGGGGTGAGCCTCGACCAGCCGGACGGCTGGCAGCCGCTCCCTGAGGTGGGCCTGCCGCTCGCGCTCGCGAAGGACGCCCGCGGCGGGGAGTTTCGCGCGAACGTCATCACGGTCCTCAACCGGGTCCGGGCCGAGCACACGCTCGAGCAGGCGACCGGCGAGGTCGTCGCACGGCTGACCGCGCTGCCCCAGTACAAGGAGCTCGGCCGGTCGGAGATCGAGGTCCAGGGGCACGCCGGGTTCCGGATCGAGGGGATCTTCGCCGAGCCGACCCTCGGCGCACTCGTCCAGGCAGTGCGGATCGTGCTCGTCGACCGCGGGCCGGTCAAGGACCTGGTCCAGGTGACGGGGTCGTGCACGGGTGCACAGATGCCGGGCACGCTGCCGGAGATCCGTGCGATCCAGGACAGCCTGCGCGTCGTCCTGTGAACGGAGCGGTGGTGGCGGGCGCGGCACCGCTCGACGACGTGGTCGCGGCCCTGCTGGGTCTCGAGTCCGACGACCTGCCGTACTCGGCATCCGTCGAGGAGTGGAAGCACGGTGCCCAGGTCACGCTGACCTGGACGGGCTGGGAGGCCCGGTGGCGGTCGTTGCTCGGGGCGGGGCAGACGGCCAGGTCGTACCGGCTCGTGGTGCGGCTCGACGCCCGACGCGCGGTCTACCGGTTCACGGAGATCAGCGGGAGGTCGCGCAGGAGCGTGGCCGCCTCGCCGGTCGGTGTCCACGCCGAGACGCGCTGGGACGGCCACCGCGGCAAGACCTTCGGTGCACGGTCGGGGAGCCTGGTGGTCGCGCAGCGAGTGACCTCGTCGGGGGACCGCGCCTACGAGGTCGCGCACCTCGCCGCCGTGTCGGCGAGCCCGTCGACCATCAAGGTCCCGGTCTTCTCGACGCTCCGGTCCCTCGGCTGGCGGCCTCGCGTGGACAACCGGTTCCTGCGCCTCTTCGAGAGGTGAGGCTCGCGAGCGGAGGCTGCCCCGACCGTCGCCGCCCGCCCCGCCCGCGCCGTAACATTCGGCCGGATCATGAGACGCCATTCCACTAGGCGAGATTCGCTGGCAGTGTGAAGGTTCACCTCAGTCGTACAATCGAGTGGTTCTCCCGTTGGCGGCCGCGGACTCACCCGGACAGCCCGCGTGACCGGTCCGCCCACCTCCTGCGGGCCGCCCCTCCCCTCCTCGACCGGAAGGCGTTCTTTCCTGTGAGCAGCTCTCGTCCGTTGCGTGTGGCCATTGTTGGCGCTGGTCCTGCTGGTATC
>NZ_JBHUAD010000240.1:0-5702 GCF_042789955.1 Oerskovia sp. NPDC056781 | reverse complement strand
GTCGCCCTGGGTTCCAGGACGACCTCAACCTCGTTCTCGACGCGGAACGGCGCGGCGCGGAACGGTGTGGCGCAGCTACGACCCGGCCGTCACGGTGACCTCGACGAGCGCCGCGTCGCCCAGCCCGCCCGGTGCCACGACCACGCCGCGCTCGCGGTAGTCACCGGTCCGCGGGGAGGCTGGCACGACGACGAGGTCGTCCGGACCCGAGCCGACCCGCACCTGCACGCCCGCGCCGCGGTCGGGGTCCACGACCCGGTCCCGGACACGGAACACGACGGTGCGCACCCGGCCCCCGATCTCGAGCTGGACCGTGAGTCCGTCGGCCGTCGCGGCCAGGACCGGGTCGACGACGAGAGCGCCCGCCTGCTCGGTCAGGCCGAGGACGCCCTGGACGAGCTGGCGCAGGTAGATCCCCGGGCCGCTCGAGTAGACGCGCCACCCACCACGCACTCCGACGGACCCGTCGCGGAGCCGGTCGAACTCCCGCGCGAAGGTCGGACGATCGGGGAAGTCCGCGTCGCTCGACGAGAAGTACGCGTTGCGCTGACGCGGCGCGGCGTGGGCGATACGGGAGCCGAGGTCGAACGGGCTGATGCGGAGCAGCTCGTCGAGCGTCCGTCCGCGGCCCAGCGCGGCGAGGGCCTCGGCGTAGCGGATGTGCGCGTGCACGTACATGAGGCCGACCTCGCGCCCGACGTTCGCCGCCTGCTCGGCCCGCTGGAACGTGCGGGGGATCCCCTCGTCGAACGCGGCAGGGTGGTCCATGAGCCGCACGCCGTCGGGGAAGTGCAGGTGCTCGAGGATGAGGTTCTCGTGCTCCTCGGCCTCGGCCGGGGTGAGGATGCCCGCGATGATCGACTGGTTCATCGGGATGAGCCGGTAGCGCATCCCCGTGCTCGTGTCCCGCGGGTGGATGACGAGCTCGTCGCCCTGGTCGCCGTGCCGCACGTACCCCGCCATGACGCCGTCGACGAGCGCGCGCTCGCGCAGGTCGGTGCGGACCGCGGTCGCGAGGGCGTCGGCCCGCTCCGAGAGCGCGAACAGGTCCGCGCTCCCGGCCGTGGTGCGGGCCAGGAGGTCGGCTGCCTGGACGAGCAGCGCGGAGGTCCAGGTGGAGGCCAGGTTGGTGCGCATCTGCGGGTCGGCGGGCTGGAGCGTGTCGTCCCAGTCCCCCTCGCCGTACGCGGGCAGCGACGTGCCCGGCAGGAGGTCGGTCTCGAGGTGGTCGAGGATCCGCTGGACGTGGTCGAGCACGGTCGCCTCGGCGTCCGCCCCTGCGGAGGCGGGGCGGCGGTGCGCGTGGTCCCAGAAGGGCACCTTCTCGTCGAGGATCGCGAGGTCGCCGCTCGCCTCGAGGTACTGGGCGAGCGCGAAGAGCGGCCAGACGACGATGTCGCCGTGCGACGAGTCGTTGTACCGCTCGGCGTACTCGTCGAACATGAACCACTGCGGGAACCCGCCCCACGTGTGCTGGTGGGCGAGGACGCGCAGCACGATCTGCCGCGCGATGTCCTCGCGCCCGCCGGTGAACGCCAGCTCGAGAGGTCCCTGGCAGACGTCGCGGGTCCCCCACGCCGCACCCGAGTACTGCTCGAGTCCGTGCGGGACGAGGAAGTGGATCAGCGCGTCGTGCGCGTACCACGGCACGAGGAGGTCGAGCTCCTGCGTCTCGACCTCCGGGTGGGGCTGGAAGCGCAGGCCGCGGACGAGTCCACGCACGGTCTCCAGGTGACCCGCGAGCGTGGCCTCGAGGTCGTCGAGGGGTGCGTGCTCGGGAGCGAGGAGGTCGAGCACGGCGGCGTCACCGTGGAGCGAGCCGGAGATCGCCACGGTCAGGCCGCCAGAGCCCGTCGTGCTGGACATCCGATGCGCGGCGGCGTCCTCGAGGGCGATCGGCGCGGTCGAGATCGGCGCGGTCGACGTGACGGCGTAGCGCAGGTCGGGGTAGTGCGTGTCGACGTCGCCGCCCACGACGGGGCGCAGGAGGACCGCGCCCTCGGACGTGTGCTCGGCGACCCAGCCGCCCGCCTCGTCGTCGAGCTCGAGCGTGGCGGTCACGCGCAGCGATCGCTCGCACCGCACGCTGACGTCGAGCCGGTCGTGTCGGTGGTGGGCGACCGTGCGCACGTCGATGCGCCCCAGGGGCGTCTCGTACACCCAGTGCACGCCGCCCACGTCGAGGACGAGGGCCGACGGCACGCCGAGCAGGTGGGCACCCTGGCCGTCGTCGACGAGGACGCGCAGCCCGCTGCTGCGCAGCAGGTTGAGGTGGTGGCGGTGGACCGACACGAGGCGGTTGGCGGTCGTGTTGCCGAGGACCACGTGCGAGACGAACACGCCCGGCGCGAACGCCGTCGCGGACAGCACCTCGTCGGTGGGCAGGACGGCGTCCCCGGCCTTGAGGACGTGGCCGTGCGACCGCTC
The DNA here is from genome assembly GCF_042789955.1 of Oerskovia sp. NPDC056781. Lineage (NCBI taxonomy): Bacteria > Bacillati > Actinomycetota > Actinomycetes > Micrococcales > Cellulomonadaceae > Oerskovia > Oerskovia sp. NPDC056781. Next base: position 3,275 of record NZ_JBHUAD010000240.1, on the reverse strand, counting down.
GGTCACGGTCTCCTTGCGCCCGTCGACGACGTGCGACCCGCCGGGGGTGAAGAACGACAGCAGCGCGCCGTCGGCGCCGCGCTCCGGCAGCAGGACGTCCTCGGTGGCGAGGCCGAGAGCAGCGAGCAGGTCGACCTCGTCGAGCGCGTCGCCGGACAGCAGCGGGGCGTCGCGGAGCTCCGAGCCGGTCGTGGGCAGCTGGTGCGCGGCACGTTCCTGCGCGGCGACGGCGACGGCGACGGCGGACCACCGGTCGATCTCGTCGACGGTGTCCGCGAGCGGCCCGCGGGCGTCCAGGTCGACGACCGTGACGGCGTGGACCTGGGTCGCGCCCGTCGAGAGGTCGAGCGGCCGGGAGACGAGCGTCGGCATCGCGTACTCGTACTGCAGCACGCCCGAGGCGACGGGGCCGAGCAGGCCGTGCGGGACGCCGTCGTGACGGGCCTTCGGGGTGAAGACCTGGAGCGAGTCGGTGAGGTGGGCGGCGGCCCCCTCGACGAGGAAGGTGACGGCGAGCGGCAGCAGCGGCTGCGCGGACATGGTCTGGCGGCTCGCGAGGACGGTGCCTGCGGTGGGGTGCTCGAACGCTCGGTGGAGCAGGTACTGGCAGACGTAGGCCTCGCTCGACAGCGCGGCCGCGGGCGGCGCCAGGCCGAGGTCCTGGGCGTGCACGACGTCATAGACCGTGCGGGCGTCCGCGCCCGGTCCGGCCGTGAGGTCGACGCGCCACACGAGGGTCCGGTCGTCCACGGTGAGCGCGACGCGCGACGTCAGCCCGAGCGCCGCGCCGGACCACACGACGCGGTCGGCGCCGGTCTCGACGCTCGTCACCGCGGGAGCGGACCCGGTGAGCCGGGCGACCTCGACGGTGCCGTCGGCGCGGGTCGCGCGCAGGAGGACGCCACCCGGCATGCGGTCGTGCTCGCCGGGAAGGTACTGGTTGACGAGGAGCCCGCCGGTCCGGACGGCGTGCACGTCACCGCCCTGCGTGAGCTCGACGGTCATCTCGCCGGAGGCGATCGTCGTGCCCGCGAGGGGGGCGGTCATGGCGGTGCTGGTCACGTGGACTCCTGCTCTGTCGTCTGTTCATCGATGGCGCGCGCGGCGCCCTGGTCCGGCTGCAGCAGCGCGACGAAGTGGTCGAAGAGCGCGACCATGTCGACGTTCTCCGGGTCCAGCAGCCACTGGAGCTGCAGCCCGTCCATCACTGCGGAGAAGAGCTGGCCGATCGCCTGCGGGTCGACCTCGGGGCGCAGCTCACCGCGCTCGATGGCGTCCCGGAATCGGGTGTCGTCCTGGTGACGCAGCGCCCGGTACCGGTCCCGGACGACGTCGTGCGCAGGGTGGCTCGGTTCGGTCGCCTCGGCGGCGACGACGACGTGCAGACCGACGAGACCGGGGGTCTCGGCGTTGCGCCGGACCTGGTCGCGGATCGTGGCCAGGAGGGAGGCGCCGTCGGTCTCCGCCTGGGTGCGGCGGTCGAGGTCGCGCCGGTCGCGCTCCTCGATGGTCGCCGTCAGGAGCCCGGCCTTGCTCCCGAAGTGGTGCAGGAGGCCGGCCTCGGAGATCCCTACACGGGCGGCGATCTCGCGCAGCGAGCTGCCTCGGAAGCCCTGCTCGCCGAACACCTCGACCGCGGTCCGCAGGATCTCGCGGCGACGCTGCTCGCCGCGGACGAGGCGACCGTCCGGGCGCTTGCCCTGGGGTTGCCCCTCGGCCGCGCCCGGCGCCTTCTCCTGGGACCAGCCCTGGGGCGGGGCGTCCGTGGTCGTCGTGTCGGCAGCTCGGGCACCAGGACCGCTGTCGGTCATCACCGTCTCCTTCGTCAGCATTTGTCGGTATCCACCGTATGGTGCCGGACACCACTGGTGAAAAGACTAACCGAGCGCACGCTATGGTAGTTTCGCATCGGCTCAGAGATCGAGCCGAACACTCGATGAGGAGGATTGCTCATGAAGCTCGGACGCAAGGCGGTCGCCGTCGGCATCGTCGGACTCCTGGCACTGACCGCCTGTGGGCGCGCGGACGAAGGGTCGGCAGAGAAGCCCGGCGCTGCCTCCACGACGTCCGTGGACGACTCACCCGCGACAGGCGACATCACCGTCTGGGCCATGGGTGAGGAGGGCGAGAAGCTCCCCGACTTCGTCAAGGGCTTCACGGAGGAGAACCCCGACGCGAAGGTCCAGGTCACCACGATCCCGTGGGCCGACGTCATGACCAAGTTCCAGACGGCCGTCGCCGCCGGCACCGTGCCCGACGCGATCATGATCGGCTCCTCGTTCATGCCGACCATGGTCTCCACGGGGGGCCTCGCGCCCGTCCCCGACGGGCTCGTCGACACCGACGACTTCATCGAGGGAGCCGCTGCCTCGACCGTGGCCGACGGCGTGGACTACGGCGTGCCGTGGTACGTCGAGACCCGCGTCATGTACTACCGCTCGGACCTCGCGGAGGCTGCCGGTGTGGCCGCCCCCACGAGCTGGGAGGAGCTCACCGCGTTCGCTCAGGCGATGAAGGCGAACGGCTCCGAGTACGGCCTCCAGCTCCCGATGGGCGACGCCGAGGACTCGACGCAGGTCATCCTGCCGTTCTACTCGCAGGCAGGCGGCTCGATCTTCAACGAGGCCGGTGACGCCTACGACCTGGACAACCAGGCGATGATCGACGCGCTCAACTACTACGCCTCGTTCTTCACCGAAGGCCTGTCGCCCCTGGCCGGCTACGGCGACACGCAGAACAGCGCGTTCGTCGACGGTTCCGACCCGGCCTTCATCTCCGGCCCGTGGATGGTCAACGTCCTCGCCGACATGCAGGGCCAGGAATGGGTCGACCAGAACGTCGCCACCGTCCCCGTCCCCGCGGGCACCGCGAACAACGACTCCTACATCGGGGGCGCGCACCTCGGCGTCTTCGACGAGGCCAAGAACGCCGACGGCGCCTGGAAGCTGGTCCGCTGGCTCGCCGACCCCGAGACGCAGCAGGAGTGGTACGCCGCGACGAACGACCTCCCCGCCGTCACCAGCGCGTGGGACGACGAGGCCCTGACGTCCAACCCGCGCACCCAGGTGCTCCAGCAGCAGCTCGAGAACACGATCGCCCCGCCGACCGTGCCCAGCTGGGACGAGCTCTCCGCCACGATCGAGACCGAGGCCGAGAAGGTCGCCAACGGCAAGGTCACGGCCGAGGACGCGGCGAAGACGATCCAGGCCAAGGCCGACGCCCTCGGGCTCGGCTGGTAAGTCTCCACCATGACAACGACCACCGAGGGACGGCGC
>NZ_JBHUAD010000239.1:0-5721 GCF_042789955.1 Oerskovia sp. NPDC056781 | reverse complement strand
GGTCCACCCTGAGGGGGACCGGGCCTCGTCGGCGTGCGGTCGGCGGACCGACCGTCACGTTCGTGCTGTGGTTCGGCTTGCGCTCAGCCGTCGTCAGCGGCGGTCGACGTCGACGACGTCGACACGCACCGGACCGTCGACCGACAGGGCTCCGATCACCGTGCGCAGTGCACGGGCCGTCCGCCCGCCGCGGCCGATGACGCGACCGAGGTCCTCGGGGTGGACCCGGACCTCGAGCAGCTCGCCCCGACGCAGCGGCTTCGCGTTGACCCGGACGGCGTCCGGGTTGTCCACGATCCCGCGCACCAGGTGCTCGAGCGCCTCGCCGAGCATCAGGCCTGCTCTTCGGCTGCCTCAGCCGCGTCAGCGGACTCGGTCTCGACCGGCGCAGCAGCCTTCTTCTCGGCAGCCTTCGCCTTGACCTTCTCGGCGTCCTTGGCGGCGGCCTCGATGGCGGCGGCCGGGTCGACCTTCTCGCCCTTGACGCGCAGGGTGCCCTCGGCACCCGGCAGGCCCTTGAACTTCTGCCAGTCACCCGTGATCTTGAGGAGCACGAGAACCTGCTCGGTCGGCTGCGCGCCGACGCTCAGCCAGTACTGCGCACGCTCGGAGGAGATGTCGATGAGCGACGGCTCCTCGGTCGGGTGGTACTTGCCGATCTCCTCGATGACGCGACCGTCACGCTTGGTGCGCGAGTCCGCGACGACGACACGGTAGTACGGCGCACGGATCTTGCCGAGGCGCTTCAAACGAATCTTGGTGGCCACTGTGGTGGTCTCTCCTGGTTCTGGGTGAGGTGACCCGTGCGTCCTCCCGGTGGGGACCAGGTGAGCACGGTGTCGGGACACGGCGTTGCGCGGAGAGAGGGGCCGGGCACGCCGAGTACCCGGCTATTGTGCCAGATCCGGCACGCTCCGACCAACATCGCGCGACCGGACGGCGAGAGCGGCGCCACGAGCCCTCCGCGACCACCCCGACCGCCCCTCGACGAAGGCGACGCACGTCTCAGAGCGGCGCCACGAGCCCTCCGCGACCACCCCGACCGCCCCTCGACGAAGGCGACGCACGTCTCAGAGCGGCGCCACGATCTCCCCGCGCAGGATCACCGCGGTCGGGTGCCGCAGCACCTCGATGTTCTCCCGCGGGTCCGCCGGGTACACGATCAGGTCCGCGCTCGACCCCTCGACGAGTCCCCCGTACCCGAGGAACTCGCGTCCCTGCCAGCTGGCGGCAGCGACCACGTCGGCGACCGGGACCCCGGCGGCGACCATCTCGGCGCACTCGTCGGCGATCCGGCCGTGGCCGATGGTCCCGCCGGCGTCCGTGCCGACGAGGAGCTGGATGCCCGCCTCGTGGAGCTGGCGGACCTGCTCGTAGCGGCGCTCGTGCAGGTCGCGCAGGCGCGCTGCGAAGAGCGGGTACTTCGCGTCGGCCTGGCGGGCGATGTTCTCGAACTCGTTGATCTGCAGGAGCGTGGGCGTCACGGCGATGCCGCGCTCGGACAACGTGTACATGTCGTCGGGGTGGATCCCCGTGCCGTGCTCGATGCAGTCGACCCCGGCGGCGAGCAGTGACGGGACGACCTCGCTCGAGAACGCGTGCACCGTGACCCGCGCCGCCTCGGCGTGCGCGACGGCGACGGCCTCGGTCAGCACGTCCTGGGGCCACAGCGGTCGCAGGTCACCGTCGGCGCCCAGGTCGCGGTCGATCCAGTCGCCCACGAGCTTGACCCAGCCGTCCCCGGCCCGCGCCTCCTGCCGCACGGCGTCCGGGAGCTGCGCGACGTCGTCGAGCTCGAGGCCGTAGCCGCGCAGGTAGCGCTTGGGCCGCGCGATGTGCCGCCCGGCCCGCACGAGACGGGGCAGGTCGCGCCGCGACCGGACCCACCGCGTGTCCAGGGGCGAACCGGCGTCGCGCAGGAGGAGCGCGCCGCTGTCGCGGTCCGCGATCGCCTGCGCCTGGGCGGTGGCGTTGTCGACCGCGCCGTCCTTGCCGAGACCCACGTGGCAGTGGACGTCGACGAGGCCGGGCAGGACCCATCCCTCGAGAGCCAGCATGTTGGTGCCCTGCGCCGAGGGCCGCGTCAGCGTGACGTGACCGTCCTTGACCCAGAGGTCGGACACCTCCCGGTCGTCTCCCAGGAGGATGTGCCCCCGGAGGTGCAGCGAGGGGCCTTCGAGCGCGGACATCGGACTCCCAGTTCTCGGGCGGTCGGGCTCGCCCGACCCCCGACGGACCGGGGGCGGGACGGACGGAGGGAGGTCACGGTGAGGGCCACCGTGACCTGCAGGACATAACCTAGCGCGCTAGCGCCCCAGGAACTTCTCCAGGTCGGGCGGGAGCTGGAGATCGGCCGGGTCGGGCGACTTCTGCGCGCTCTTGGCACCGCCCAGGGCACCGAACGCCGCACCGGGCGCTGCCGGGGGCGCCGCGGGACCACCGAGGGCACGCGCCTGACGGGCAGCCTCCTCCGCGGCACGCTTGGCCGGGTTGCCCGACTTCGCCTTGCGCCCCTTGGGCGGCGGTGCCACACGACCGCGTGCCTTCTTGCCGCCCATGCCCGGGAGGTTCCCCATGCCGGGCATGCCGGGCATGCCGGGCATGCCTCCACCGCGGCTCATCTGACGCATCATCTTCTGCGCGCCCGCGAACCGGTCGAGCAGCTGGTTCACGTCGCTCGTGGTGACACCCGACCCCCGCGCGATGCGCGCGCGGCGCGACCCGTTGATGATCTTGGGGTTGTCGCGCTCGCCCGGGGTCATCGAGCGGATGATCGCCTCGATGCGGTCGACCTCGCGCTCGTCGAAGTTGTCGAGCGCCTCGCGCATCTGCCCCATGCCCGGCAGCATGCCGAGCATCTTCTTCATGGAGCCCATGTTGCGCATCTGCTGCATCTGGACGAGGAAGTCCGCGAGCGTGAAGTCCTGCCCGCTGGCCACCTTCTCGGCCATCTTCGCGGCCTCGTCGGCGTCGAACGCCTTCTCGGCCTGCTCGATGAGCGTGAGCACGTCACCCATGTCGAGGATGCGCGACGCCATGCGGTCGGGGTGGAACGCCTCGAAGTCGGTGAGCTTCTCGCCGGTCGACGCGAAGAGGATCGGACGACCCGTGACGCGCGCGACCGACAGCGCGGCACCACCGCGGGCGTCGCCGTCGAGCTTCGACAGGACGACGCCCGTGAAGTCGACGCCCTCCTCGAAGGCCTTGGCCGTCGCGACGGCGTCCTGACCGATCATCGCGTCGATGACGAACAGGATCTCGTCGGGGTTCACGGCGTCGCGGATGTCCGCGGCCTGGCGCATGAGCTCGGCGTCGACGCCGAGGCGGCCCGCGGTGTCGACGATCACGACGTCGTGCTGGCGCTGGCGTGCGGTCTCCACACCGTCGCGGGCGACCTGGACAGGGTCGCCGACGCTCGTGCCCGACTCGCCCTCGGACCCCTGGTTGCCCGGCAGCGGGGCGTAGACCGGCACGCCGGCACGCTCGCCCACGACCGAGAGCTGGTTGACCGCGTTGGGGCGCTGGAGGTCCGCCGCGACGAGCAGCGGGGTGTGCCCCTGCTCGCGCAGGTGCAGCGCGAGCTTGCCCGCCAGGGTCGTCTTGCCGGCGCCCTGGAGGCCCGCGAGCATGATGACGGTCGGCGGGTTCTTCGCCAGGCGCAGCCCGCGGCTGTCACCGCCGAGGATCGCGACGAGCTCCTCGTTGACGATCTTGACGACCTGCTGGGCAGGGTTGAGCGCGCCGGAGACCTCGGCCGACAGGGCTCTGTCCCGGATGGCACCGGTGAAGTCCTTGACGACGGGCACAGCGACGTCCGCGTCGAGGAGCGCGCGCCGGATCTCACGGATCGTGGCGTCGATGTCCGCCTCGGAGAGACGGCCCTTGCTCCGCAGGTTCTTGAAGGTCGACGTCAATCGATCTGACAGCGTGGCGAACACCGCGTCATCCTTACCGCTCGTGAATCAGGGAAGTCCCCAGCCTACCGGTCGGGGACGGCCCTTCGGGCAGGGTCGCCCGGGTCGCGGCCGTCAGGTCGTCCACGAGGCGCGCGCGCCACGCGGTCCAGCCCGCCGGCCCGAGCGAGGAGGAGTCGGCCTCGGTCAGCGCGCGCAGCACGTCGAGCAGGTCGCGGCGGTGCCCGACGGCGGCGGCGAGCTCCGCGATCGTCGCCGGGTCGTCCGGGTCCGCCGAGACGGCGAGCCGCGACAGCGTGAGGTGATGACGCACGAGGCGCGCGACGTCGTCGGGCACCCCGTCCCCGAAGCCCATGCGGCGCAGGATGCCCGGGACGAGGCGCGCGCCCTCCTCCGAGTGGTCCTGCGCGCCACGACGTTTGCCGATGTCGTGGAAGAGCGCCGAGAGCAGCAGGAGGTCGCCCCGCTCGACGGTCCTGCGGTCCCGGGCTGCCCGCGCGACGGTCTCGACCAGATGACGGTCGACCGTGTGCCGGTGGATCGCCGCGCGCTGCGGGCGGTTGCGGACCCCGGCCCACTCCGGGATCCACGTCGTGACGACCCCCACGAGGTCGAGCGCCTCCCACACGGCGACCTGCGCGGGCCCGCTGCCCAGCAGAGACAGGAAGGCCGACCGTGCCAGCGCAGGCCACGGCTCGGGCAGGGGCGGGCAGTGCGCGAGGCTGCTCACGGACACCGGCGACAGGGTCAGGCCCGTGCGGGCCGCGGTCGCCGCGGCGCGCAGCGCGAGCAGGGGGTCGGTCTCGGGGTGCGCGTCGATCGCGAGGACCAGCTCGCCGTCGTGCTCGACGAGCCCGTCGCCGACCGACCGCAGCCGGGGTGCCGCACGACGTCCCCGCACCAGGACCGGACGCCGCGCGACGCTCGGCCGCTGGAGCGCCTGGCGCGCCCGCCGGACCGTGGTGTCGAGCGCGTAGGAGATCTCCCGGCCCGCCTCGGCGAGGCTCGCCAGGAGCTCGTCGGGGTCGTCGTAGCCGCTCATGGCCGCGACCTCGTCGAGGTCCGCGAGCAGGAGCCGGTTCGTGTGCCGTCCGGTGACCACCTGGACCGCGTCGCGCACGTCGAGCAGGTGGGCGTACGCGCGGTCGACCGTCCCGTGCGGACGGTCCGTGAGCCACGTCGCCGCGAGCGCCGACAGGACCACGGCGTCCCGGATGCCGCCGCGCGCGTCCTTGAGGTCGGGCTCGATCAGGTACGCGAGCTCCCCCGACCGCTCGGCCCGCTCCTTGATCGAGGACAGCAGCTCGGGCAGCCGGCGCCGTGAGGCCGACCGCCAGTCCGTGAGGACCGCCGACGCGGCCCGGTGGACCACGAGCGCGTCCCCCGCGACGGCTCGCACGTCGAGCCACCCCACGGCCGCGGGCACGTCCTTGGACGCGACCTGGCGGCACTGCGACAACGAGCGCACCGCGTGGTCGAGGTCCACCCCGGCGTCCCACAGGGGGTACCAGAGCCGTTCGGCGACCGCCGTGACCTGCTCGGCCGAGTGGCCACGCCCGTCGTGCACGAGCACGAGGTCCAGGTCGCTCACAGGACCCATGTCCGCGCGGCCGAGGCTCCCGACGGCGGCGAGCGCGATCCCCTCGACGCTCTCCCCCGCGGTCGCCTCGTCCCACAGAGCCCGCAGCCGGTCGGTCACCAGGGTGCAGACCGCCGACCGTCGCGCCACGCCCGAGCTCCCCGGTCCGCTGAGCGCCCGGGCCACCTCGAGCATCTCGGACCGGAGGCCCCGCACCCCCTGGGGGCG
>NZ_JBHUAD010000238.1:0-5739 GCF_042789955.1 Oerskovia sp. NPDC056781 | reverse complement strand
TCCCACGAGCCGGGCCCTTCGCCGTCGGGACGTCGCCGGAGGCCAGGGGAGAGACCCGGCCGGCCGAGCGCCCGTGAGTGGCGCGGCGCCTGTGAGGTGGCTCAGCGCCCGTCGAGCACCATGCACGTCAGGCGCGCGGTGCACACGCGGCGGGCCTCGTCGTCCACGACGACGATCTCGTAGCTCGCGGTGGTGCGTCCGAGATGGAGCGCGGTCGCGACGCCGTGCACCGCGCCCGAGCGCACCCCGCGGTGGTGTGTGGCGTTGATCTCGATACCCACCGCCGCGCGCCCCTCGCCCGCGTGGATCTGGGCCGCGATCGAACCCAGCGTCTCGGCGAGCACGACCGACGCGCCGCCGTGCAGCAGCCCCGCGGGCTGGGTGTTCCCGGCGACCGGCATGCTGCCGGTCACGCGGTCCGGGGCGACGTCGTCGAGCGTGATGCCCATGCGCTCGATGAGGGTGCCCACGGTGCTCGCACGCAGCGCCTCGAGCGCCGCGTCGTCGGGGGAGGTGGTCGGGCTCTCGGCTCCGTACGTGTCAGTCATAGCGGATAGGTTTGCACTCGTGACCACCACTGCGCGACCTCGCCTCCTGCTGATCGACGGACACTCGATGGCCTACCGGGCCTACTTCGCCCTGCCGGTCGAGAAGTTCTCGACGACCACCGGTCAGTCGACGAACGCCGTCTACGGGTTCGTCTCGATGCTGACGAACCTGCTGCGCGACGAGAAGCCGACGCACGTCGCGGTCGCGTTCGACGCGGGGCGCGCGTCGTTCCGCACCGAGGTCCTGCCGACGTACAAGGGCACGCGCGACGCGAGCCCCGAGCCCTTCAAGGGCCAGGTCCCGCTCATCAAGGACATCCTCGCGACGCTCAACATCCCCGTCCTGCAGAAGGAGAACTTCGAGGCGGACGACATCTTCGCGACCCTCGCGACCCAGGCCGCGGCCGTGGGCATGGAGGTCCTGATCTGCTCGGGGGACCGCGACTCGTTCCAGCTCGTGCGCGACGACGTGACGGTGCTCTACCCGAAGGTGGGCGTCTCGACGCTCGCGCGCATGACGCCGGACGCGGTCCTCGAGAAGTACGGCGTCCCGCCCGAGCGCTACCCGGACCTCGCGGCACTGGTGGGGGAGACGAGCGACAACCTGCCGGGCATCCCGGGCGTGGGCCCCAAGACGGCCGCCAAGTGGATCAACGCGTACGACGGCCTTGACGGCGTGCTCGCCTCGGCCGAGGCGATCACGGGCAAGGCGGGGGAGAACCTGCGGGCCAACCTCGACCAGGTGCGCCTCAACCGCCAGCTCAACGCCCTGCTCACGGACATGGAGCTCCCGCTCGGCCCCGACGACCTGCTTGCCCAGCCCTGGGACCGCGAGGCCATGCACCGCGTGTTCGACGCGCTGGAGTTCACGGCCCTGCGCGAGCGCCTGTTCGCGCTCGCCCCCGAGGGCGAGGAGGACGTCGAGGAGGGCTTCGACGTCTCGCTCGCCACGCTCGGACAGGGCGAGCTCGGCGCGTGGCTCACGGCCCGCAAGGAGCGCCCGGTCGGCCTCGTGGTCGCGGGCAAGGCCGCCCCGGTGGGCGGCGACGCCTGGTCGCTCGCGGTCGCGGACGACGGCGCGGCGGCGGTAGCGGTCGACCTCGCCGACGTCGCGGTCGTCGACGAGCAGGCGCTGTCGGCGTGGCTCGCGGACGCCGAGGCGCCCAAGGTGGTCCACGGCGCCAAGGCGACCTGGCACGAGCTCGCCGCTCGCGGCTTCGACCTGCGGGGCGTCGTGTTCGACACCGAGCTCGCGGCCTACCTGTGTCACCCCGACCAGCGCGGCTACGACCTGGGTGACCTCGCGATCCGGCACCTCAAGCGCGAGCTGCGCGTCGAGGAGGTCGACGAGCCCCAGGGTGCGCTCGACCTGTCGCTCGACGGCTCGGGCGAGGACAAGCGGGACGCCGTGCGAGCCACCGGCGTCCTCGACCTCTCGGAGGTGCTGGTGGGGGAGCTGCGCGACCGCGGCGCGGACCACCTGCTCAAGGACCTCGAGCTCCCGCTCGTCGACGTGCTCGCCCGCATGGAGTCGCGCGGCATCGCCGCGGACGTCGAGTACCTCACCGAGCTCGAGAAGCACTTCGGCGAGCTCGTGGCGACCGCCGCCTCCGAGGCGTACGACGTGATCGGCCGCGAGGTGAACCTGGGCTCGCCCAAGCAGCTCCAGGAGGTCCTGTTCGACCAGCTGGGCATGCCCAAGACCAAGAAGATCAAGACCGGCTACACCACGGACGCCGCAGCCCTCGCGGACCTGTTCGCCAAGACGGGCCACCCGTTCCTCGAGCACCTGCTCGCGCACCGCGACGCCACGCGCCTGCGCCAGACGGTCGAGGGCCTGCTCAAGTCGGTCGCCCCGGACGGGCGCATCCACACGACGTTCCAGCAGACCATCGCGGCGACGGGGCGGCTGAGCTCGACCGACCCGAACCTGCAGAACATCCCCATCCGTACCGAGGCAGGCCGACGGATCCGCCGCGCGTTCGTGGTCGGCGAGGGCTACGAGACGCTGCTGACCGCCGACTACAGCCAGATCGAGATGCGCATCATGGCGCACCTGTCGGGCGATGAGGGGCTCATCGAGGCGTTCCGCTCGGGCGAGGACCTGCACAGCTACGTGGGCTCGCGCGTGTTCGACGTCCCGACGGACCAGGTCACCCCGGCCATGCGCTCCAAGATCAAGGCCATGTCCTACGGCCTGGCGTACGGCCTGTCCTCGTTCGGCCTCTCGCAGCAGCTGAACATCTCCGTCGGCGAGGCTGCAGGTCTCATGGAGGACTACTTCAAGCGTTTCGGCGGCGTGCGCGACTACCTCACGGGAGTCGTCGACGAGGCCAGGGTCACGGGCTACACCGCGACGATCCTGGGTCGTCGGCGCTACCTGCCCGACCTCACGAGCGACAACCGCCAGCGTCGCGACATGGCCGAGCGCATGGCGCTCAACGCGCCCATCCAGGGCAGCGCGGCCGACATCATCAAGGTCGCCATGCTGGGCGTCCAGCGCGCGCTCGACGAGCAGGAGCTGCGCTCGCGCCTGCTCCTCCAGGTGCACGACGAGCTCGTGGTCGAGGTCGCCCCGGGAGAGCGGGACGCCGTCGAGGAGCTCCTGCGCCGTGAGATGGGCGCCGCGGCCGAGCTCTCCGTGCCCCTGGACGTCTCGGTGGGGGCAGGACGCACCTGGCACGACGCGGGCCACTGAGCCCCGGCCGGGCGCCGGGAGGGCGGAGGAGCCCTGCCCCGGCGCCCGGTCGATGCTCATGACCGGGCGAAGCGCGAGCCGCCGTACTTCTTGTGGACGGCCTGGCGGCTGACCCCGAGGATCGTCGCGATCGCGGCCCAGGAGATGCCCCGGGAACGTGCGCGCCGGACCACGAGCGCCTCGCGCCGGTCGGCCTCGTGCCGCAGGTCGCGGAGGGCCGCGAGGGCGTGCAGCGGGTCGTCGTCGTCGGCCGCGCGGACGAGCGTCGTCATGTCTGGCTCCTTCATCGGGTGTCCTCCGGTCGGGTGGTACGCACCACCCTGTCAACATAGGTTGACGTCTCGACAAGTGTCAACCCATGTTGACGCCTACGGTGTCGGGGCGACCTGGGCGCGCCGGCTGTCGCTGCGGGTGTCCGCGCCGTCGAGCGGGTCGGGCAGCCCGGTGACCTCAGGGTGCCCGGCGTGTCCGGAAGATCGCCGTGCCCGGCAGGTACGCGCCCCGGACCGGCCCCCATCCGCCCCAGACCTCCTGGTTGTCGACGGGCCACTCGGGCTCGACCAGGTCCTCGATCACGAGACCGGCGCCGACGACCTCGCGCACGTGGTCACCGACCGTGCGGTGGTACTCGGCGTAGGTCACGCGTCCGGCCGTGTCGGTCTCGACGTAGGGGCGCCGGTCGAAGTACGAGCGGTTCGCCGTCAGCCCGTGCTCGCTCGGGTCGTCGGGGAACGCCCAGCGCGACGGGTGCGTCACCGAGAACACCCATGCCCCGCCGGGGCGCAGGACGCGAGCGGCCTCCCGGTGGATCGTCGCGGCGTCGGGCACGAAGGGGATCGCGCCGAACGACGTGAACGCGACGTCGAAGCTCCCGTCGGCGAACGGGAGCCTGCGCGCGTCGGCCTGGACGAGCGGCACGGCGACGCCCGTCGCGGCGTTGAGCCGCGCCCCCGTGGCGAGCATGCCGCCCGACACGTCGGTCGCGACCACCTCGACGCCGCGCGACGCGAGCCAGCGCGAGCACTGTGCAGCGCCTGCGCCGACCTCGAGCACGCGGCGGCCGTCGAGGTCGCCCAGCAGGCGTGCCTCGGACTCGCGCAACCCCTCGGGGCACCAGCAGAAGTCGACCGCGCCGAGGAAGTCCCCGTGCTCGTCGAGGTACTCCTCGGCGTTGGCGTCCCACCACGTGCGGCTCGCGGCCCCACCCTGCTCAGCGGGCACGTGGCGGTACCCGACCGACCCGATCGTCTCATCCGTCATGCATCCATCGTCTCGCGAGGAGGGTCGTTCCGCGGTATCGCCCCAGGTGATCGATAGGGTGGGGGCTGGTCGGTCGAGCGATGGCGCTGGTCCGCCTTCCGACGATCACTCATCACGAGACGAGGTTCGAGTTGCGCATCGGTCTGCTCACAGGTGGCGGGGACTGCCCCGGTTTGAACGCGGCCATCAGGGCCGTCGTCAAGCAGGGGATGGGCGAGTACGGACACACCATCATCGGGTTCCGCAACGGCTGGAAGGGCGTCGTCGACGGCGACATCATCCCGCTCGGGCGCCAGGACATCCGTAACGTGCTGCCCGTCGGGGGAACGCTCCTGGGGACCGCTCGCTTCCACCCCCACGCCTCCGACGGCGGGATCGACGCGGTCCTCGCGACGGTCGAGGCCGAGCGTCTCGACGCCATGATCTGCATCGGCGGCGACGGCACGCTGCACGCCGCGAGCAAGGTCGCGGACGCGGGCGTCAACATCGTCGCGATCCCCAAGACGATCGACAACGACGTGGAGGGGACCGACCTGTCGATCGGCTTCCACACGGCCGTCAACATCGCGACCGAGGCGATCGACCGCGTCCACACGACCGCGGAGAGCCACAACCGTGTCATGGTCGTCGAGGTGATGGGGCGCCACGCGGGCTGGATCGCCGTGAACGCCGGCATCGCCGGTGGCGCCGAGGTCGTGCTCGCCCCCGAGGACCCGTTCGACATGGACGCCATCGAGAAGTTCCTGCGTCACCGCCACCGTGCGCACGCCAACTTCTCGATCGTGGTCGTCGCGGAAGGAGCCGTGCCGCGCGAGGGCAGCAGCATGAACTTCACGCAGGAGCTCGGCAAGTACGGCGAGATCATCGCGGGGTCGATCGGTGAGCGCGTCTCGGCCGAGATCGCCAAGCGCACCGGGTTCGACACGCGCCTGACCGTCCTCGGCCACGTCCAGCGCGGCGGGGAGCCGACCCCCACGGACCGCATCCTCGGCAGCCGGTTCGGCGTGGCCGCGGTCGACGCGATCTCGCGGGGCGAGTCGAAGGTCATGACGGCGCTGCGCGGGGAGAGCGTCGTGCTCGTCCCGCTCGACGAGATCGCCGGCAAGGTCAAGCACGTTCCCGCCGAGCTGCTGCGGGTCGCGCACGCCCTGTCCTGATCCTCGTTCCCGCCTCGGCGGCGGACGCGCGACGGCCGCCCGTGGACCCGTACATCCGCTCCGAGCAGTCCCTGAT
>NZ_JBHUAD010000237.1:0-5845 GCF_042789955.1 Oerskovia sp. NPDC056781 | reverse complement strand
CCTCGTCCCCGTGCCGGCGGGGACGGGGGCCGAGCACCTTCTGCCCCGGCACTCAGGCGTCGGCGGGCTGCCTTCCCTCGAACGCGGCCCGCAGCGCGGGCATCTCGAGCTTGATCATCTGCATCATGGCGCCCATCATGCGCGCCACGGCCTCCTGGTCGTCGGACTGCGCGAGCTCCTCGAACTCGACGGGCACGACCTGCCACGAGAGCCCGTAGCGGTCCTTGAGCCAGCCGCACTGCGACTCGGTGCCACCGCCCGAGAGCAGGGCGTCCCAGTAGCGGTCGACCTCCGCCTCGTCCTCGCAGCGCACGATGAACGACACGGCCTCGCTGAACGGGAACAGGTGGTCGGGGCCGCCGTTGATGAGGTTGAAGGGCTGGCCCTGCAACGTGAAGTCGATGGTGACCAAAGTGCCGTCGGGCATCTTCAGGGCGTCGCCGACGGTGCTGTCGGGGAACACCGACGTGTAGAAGGCCACGGCCTCCTCGAGGCCGCCGTTGAACCACAGGCTCGGGACGATCGGTCGCATCGTTCTCCTCCTCCCGCGCGGCGCGCGGTGCGTCACGCTCTTCTGGTCCGACCGGCCGGGGCCGGCGAACTCATCGGTCGGCGCCCCTGGCCGGTCTCGCCGGCCGTGGGGCGCGTCAGGCAGCCGTCCGCAGGAACGTCCCCAGCGCCTCGACGACCAGCAGGTGGTCGTCGCGCTGGGCCAGGCCCGACACGGTCACGACGCCGATCACGCCGACGCCCTCGACCCGCAGCGGGAACGCCCCGCCGTGAGCCGCGTACTCCTGGAGCGACAGCTCGTGCTGCGCCGTGAACGTCGTGCCCCTCGCCTTGGCGCGCAGGCCCATGAGGTACGACGACGCCCCGAACCTCTCGACCACGCGCACCTTGCGCTGGACCCACGTGTCGTTGTCGGGGGTGGTGCCCTCGGTCGCGGCGTGGAAGACCTGCTGCGGTCCGCGGCGCACGTCGATCGTGATCGGCAGCGACCGCTCGGCCGCGAGCTCGACGAGCAGGCAGCCGAGCCGCCACGCGTCGTCGTGCGTGAAGCGCGTGAGCACGAGGTCGCGCTCGTGCTGCTCGGCCTCCGCGATGAAGCGGGCGGTGCGGGCCGTGTCGGGGCTCTCAGGCTGGTCGTGAGTCATGGCGTCAGCCTGGCACGACGCGGGGGCTCATGCCGAGGCCTTCTTGCGCGTCGTCTTCTTCGCGGGTTCCTTCGCCGAGGCCGCCGCCTTGGTCGAGGCGGGCTTGCCGCTGGAGGCGCGCGACGCCGTCGTGCCGTTGCTCTCCGTGGCTGCGGCGCGCTTCTTCGTGCTGCCCGCCGACGCCGCCTCCTTCGTGGACTTCCCGCCCTTCGCGTCGCCCTTCTTCGTCCCGCGCGAGCTCTCGACGCTGCGCCGCAGGGCCTCCATGAGGTCGATGACCTCGGCGCCCTCGCCGCCCTTCTCCTCCTGCTCGCCGAAGGTCTCCGCGGTATCGAGCGCCTCGCCCTTCTCGATCTTGGCCTCGATGAGCTGGCGGAGCTGGGCCTGGTAGTCGTCCTGGTACTCCTCGGGCGTGAAGTCGGCCGCGAAGGACTCGACCAGCTGCGACGACATCGCGAGCTCCTTGGCGCTGACCCTCGCGGGCTCGTCGAGCGTGGGGAACGCGGCCTCGCGCACCTCGTCGGCCCACAGGAGCGTCTGCAGGACCAGCACGTCGTCGCGCACCCGCAGCGCCGCGAGCCGCGTGCGCTGGCGCAGCGCGAACTTCACGATCGCGGTGCGGTCGGTCTCCTCGAGCGTGCGTCGCAGCAGCACGTACGCCTTGTTCGACGACGAGTCGGGCTCGAGGTAGTAGCTGCGGTCCAGGAGCATGGGGTCGATCTGGTCGGTGGGCACGAACTCGACGACCTCGACCTCGCGGCTGCGCTCGGCGGGCAGCGACCCCAGGTCCTCGGCCGTCAGCACGACCGTGCGCTCACCGTCGTCGTACGCCTTGTCGATGTGCTCGTACGCCACGACCTCGCCGCAGACCTCGCACCGTCGCTGGTAGCGGATCCGACCGCCGTCCTTGTCGTGCACCTGGTGCAGCGGCACGTCGTGGTCCTCGGTCGCCGAGTACACCTTGACCGGCACGTTGACGAGACCGAACGTGATGGCACCCTTCCAGATGGCCCTCATCGTTCCATGGTGCGCCCGGGCGCAGGGCCTGGCGAGTCGTCAGACCATCTGGAGCCGGTGGTGCGGGCCCGCGGGGACCTCGACCTCGATGCCGTCCCCCACCGCGACCGTCCCGCCACGGGCGACCACGGTCATGATCCCCGCCTTGCGGATCACGTCGCCCGCGCCGTCGGGCAGGACGAGCCGCTTGAGCAGGCCCGGCCGGAAGTCGTTGATCTGCTGGCACGGGTTCCGCAGCCCGGTGACCTCGAGGACCACCTCGGCGCCGAGGTGCAGGCGGGTGCCGCGCGGCAGGCCCAGCAGGTCGACGCCGTGGGTCGTCACGTTCTCGCCCAGGTCGGCGGGCCCGACGTCGAACCCCGCCTCGGCGAGCTCGTCGAACAGCTCGGCGTGCATGAGGTGGACCTGGCGCAGGTTGGGCTGCGAAGGGTCGGCCCGCACCCGGCTGCGGTGCTTCACGGTCGCCCCGGCGTGCGCGTCACCGACGACGCCCAGCCCTTCGACGATCTGCACGCTGGGCGCTCGGTCCTTGCTGAAGCCGTGGGTCGGGCTGGACGCCACCGCCACGACGTGAGGCACGGGTTCGGTCACGGGGACCATCATGGCGCGACCGAGACCCTCCGGGTGCAAGTGTCCGGCATCATGGGCGCATGGTCGGCACCAGGTACGAGTTCGAGGCGGAGCTGTGGCGCTGGACGGCGCGCACGGACTCGTGGGTGTTCGCCGCGCTGCCCACCGACGTGAGCGACGAGATCGCGGACTCCCCGCTCCCCCCGGCCGGGTTCGGGTCGGTCAAGGTCGAGGTCACGATCGGCGGGACGCACTGGTCCACGTCGATCTTCCCTGACGCCGGGCGCAAGACGTTCGTCCTGCCCGTCAAGTCCGCGGTTCGCCGGGCCGAGGGCATCGACGTGGGCGACACCGTGCGGATCGCGGTCGAGACCCTGATCTAGCCCGCCGGCTCCCCGGCGCCCGCGCCCGGCCTGCCCCGCAGGTACGAGTCGAGCAGCTCCCACGACGGCGTGAACGGACCTGCCGTCTTCTCCGTCCCGGGCCGGAGGTCCGCGGTGTCGCGCGAGTGCTGGAGCACCTCCTCGTGCAGGCGCTCCATCTTGGCGTCGAGCTCGGAGGCCGCGAGCGAGGCCTCCTTGAGCTCGTCGAGGAGGCGCTGCGGCACGGCCTTGTCGTACTTGTAGTAGATCTTGTGCTCGAGGCTGGCCCAGAAGTCCATGGCGATGGTCCGGATCTGGATCTCGACGACCACGGGCTGCACCCGGTCGGACAGGAACACGGGCACCTCGACGATGAGGTGCAGGCTCTTGTACCCGTTGCCCTTGGGGTGCGCGATGTAGTCGCGCTCCTCGAGGACGACGACGTCGCGCTGGGCCGCGATCATGTCGCGCACCGTGTAGATGTCGGACACGAAGCTGCACGTGACACGGACGCCCGCGATGTCGAAGATCTCCGCGCGCAGGGCGTCGATCGTCAGGTCCACGCCCTTGCGGCGCGCCTTGGCGAGCAGCGACTCGGGCGACTTGAGACGTGAGGACACGTGCTCGATGGGGTTGTACTCGTGGGCGAAGGCGAACTCGTCACGCAGGATGGTGATCTTCGTCATCACCTCGTCCATGCCGAACCGGTACGTCATCATCAGCCGCGTGAAGTGCTCCCGCAGGGCCCTCAGCTCTGCCCCGACCTGGGGTTCACCGCTCATGGATTCCTCGCTGATCGTGCCGACGTCGATCCTCCACCGTCGCACACCGGCGGGCGCCAGGACGCCCGCGTCCGCCGCTGGCCACGGCCCGTCTCAGGTCGTGGCCCCGCTTGCGCTGCTCGGCGGGCCCTAGGACCCCGACCCCCGGGACCAACGTCCTGACCTGGTCGAACACTGTTGACGCTGTGTCAATAGCGGATCTAGCGTCCAGGTATCAGCTCAGGAAGGGGCTCCGATGACCGACGCGACGACGCCGAGGCGGCGACGTTCAGCACCCGAGGTTCGTGCCGAGGAGATCGTGCACGCCGCCCGCGAGCTGTTCGCGGAGCAGGGCATCGCCCGCACCTCGACCAAGGACGTCGCGGAGCGCGCGGGTGTCGCCCGGGGCCTCGTCTACTACTACTTCCCGGACAAGGACGCGCTCGTCGACGCGGTGCTCGAGGGCTACGTCGGCGAGTTCGTGGAGGCCGTGCGCGCGTGGGACGCGGCGCGCGAGGCCGGGAACATCGACAAGGCCCTCGTCGACTGCATCGCGATGTTCCGCACGCACCTGCGGGCGGTCGCCCCGCTGCGTGACGACATGCAGCGCACCGAGAGCGCGGGGCTGTACAACCGCTTCCTCGACCGGGCGGTGCGGGCCGTGGTCGAGTGCATCGGCGCCACGACGGTCGAGGCGTACGCGGCCCGGCACCACATCGGCATCGAACACGTCCCGGAGACGTTCTACGTCCTCGTCTACGGCCTCGTCGGCCTCGCCCGCAACACCCCGGAGGTCGACGACACCGTGCTCGTGACGATCGTGCGGCAGGTGCTGCACCTCGAGGAGGCGCGTTCCGACACCGAGTGACGCGACGGCCCGGATCCCGACGGTGCGCCGGGACCGCGCTCGCTCACCTGCCGCACCATCCCCCACCCCCCGGACGGCACCCGCCGTCCAGCCGTCCCTGAGAAAGGGAGCGACGTGTTCCTCTTCGATTCCATCCCCTGGCAAGCAGCCGTCATGTGGTTCGTGGTGCTCGCGGCCCTCGTCGGCCTCAACGAGCTCGTCCGCTGGTCGAAGACCGCCGCGATCGGGATCTTCATCGTCCTGCCGATCGTGCTGACGATCTTCGTGTGGCCCCACACCGCGGGCGCCGGGTCCTCGACCGGCACCTGGTTCCACTGGGTCAAGGTGTACTCGGCCCTCGCAGGCTGCATCGGCTTCATGCTCATCCGGTACTTCCCCCGCATCGGGCAGATGAAGTACGCCCTGCTCTTCCCCCCGGCGATCCTCGCGCTCAACATCGCCGAGGCCGTGATCCGCGACTTCCAGGTCTCCGGCATGAACGGCATGGTCGACGGCGTGTTCATGGTCGGCGGTTCGTGGAACGTCATGAACGGCATCGCGGGCATCCTGAACCTGCTGACGATCTGCGGCTGGGCCGGCATCTACATCACGCGGGACCGCTTCAAGGACATGGTCTGGCCCGACATGATGTGGTTCTGGATCATCGCGTACGACCTGTGGAACTTCGCGTACGTCTACAACTGCGTGGGCGACCACGCGTTCTACGCGGGCGCCGCCCTGCTCATCAGCTGCACGATCCCGGCGTTCTTCCTGCGCAAGGGCGCCTGGCTCCAGCACCGCGCGCACACGCTCGCGTTCTGGATGATGTTCACGATGGCCGTGCCGACGTTCGTCTCGGACTCGTCGTTCGCGGTCGACTCCTCGCACGACCCGAAGGCGCTGTTCGTGGTCAGCCTGATCTCGCTGCTCGCCAACGTCGCGGTCGCCGTCTACCAGGTCAAGGTGATCGTGACCAAGCGCCGCAACCCGCTGCGCGACGAGCTGTTCACGGACCACAAGTCCTACCAGGAGCTCGCGAAGGACCGTCCGGCGCCGGAGCTCGCCACCGCGGGCGCCACGACCGCCTGACGACTCCGCCCACGACGACGGGTCGCCCGACACGAGGTCGGGCGA